>CAZSRQ010000026.1:0-22402 GCA_964609335.1 uncultured Pseudomonadota bacterium | reverse complement strand
CTGGAATTTACAACTTCGAACTCAAATTTAGGAAAGGTTAGGAAAGAAGTCTAATGTTTTCATTCAAAAACATTGGAAGTCGAAAGCTTAAGGCCTGATAGAATCTAAAATCATTCGATTCCAAGGGAGGCTTTTTCTCCCTCTCAATAAATTCGCGAAACAGCTCGCCTAAAGTTGACATTTACTCCCTCCTCTCCATGAATTTATAAATGGGCCTTGGGTTTTTTATTTGTCGTTCATTTGATCTTCTTGAGGACTTGTCCAAAGCGGCTCATCTTTTTTAGGAAAGATGATTTTTAAATTTCTATCACATTTTTCAGATTTTAGAGAGGAGGATTTTTTTGGAGGGGCCTTCGGAGAAATGAAATTGAGGGGAGGGGTTTGGTTTTGAAGATCTCTGATTAGATCAATTTATCGCTTCAGACATTTTCGAAAAGTTCGGTGTAATACGTTTTCTTCTGATAAAGTAGAAGAATCTTTTTTCTCGAGGCACTTGTTTTTGGGATTATATCGAAGCGGCAGCATTAAGACGATTTGTAGTTTCGGTAGTCATCATGTTTAATCGATTCAACAACTTTTGAATCTGCACTTCTCTATTCCCAAACCAATCCGTGGACCAAATCCGATAAATTTGCCATCCAAGATTTTCAAGCATTTCTTGTCGAAGGCGATCCCGATCTCGTGCAGACTTGGCGGAATGATAAGTCGCTCCGTCACACTCGATGCCAAGCATGAAATGATCATGATTCTGCGGGTGTCGAACGGCAAGATCGATGAAATATCCGGCTATTCCGACTTGACATTCCACTCTATAACCCCGCTGTTGCAGCAGCTCTGCGATCTCCATTTCAAATGGACTATCGTAACTGCGACCAGAAAGCGTCCCCTGTTCAAGTCGCCCGGATTGAGAGAATTCCAAGTATTCTTTCAAGATGTGGACGCCAAGATTTGCGCCATTCGAGGGATGGATATCCGTTGATTGCAGGGATGAAATCAGCAGGGTCTGCTCTTTGGCGCGTGTGAAAAGCACATTCAGTCTTCGGTGACCTACATTAGAATTAATCGGCCCAAATCTCTGCATCACCGGACCTCCCATCGTCTCCTGACCGTAGGCTGTAGAAATCACGATAATGTCCCGCTCATCTCCCTGGACATTCTCCAGATTCTTGACGAAAAACTCCTCCAATCCCCCTTCCCACTGTTGTCTGTAGGCTTCAAGATCAGCATTATTTGCAAATAACCTATCGAACTCTGCTTTTAAGAGGTCCCGTTGAGGTTGGTTGAGCGTAACCACTCCGATCGATCTCTTGGGTCGGAGGCGCATGAGGTTCGACACCTGTTCGATGACCACCTCGGCTTCTCGCGGATTAATTTGAGATTTATAGAGGCCATCTGCCACATGGATATGCTTTACGCCAAGCTCCCTGCTCGCATCCATCGGGGCGGGGAACACGATGAGTTTGTTGTCGTAAAATTTTCTGTTCGAAAATGCGATGAGAGATTGATGTTTGGATCGGTAATGCCACCTTAGATCGCGAGCAGGCCGAAAGGTCGATAAAGCTTGATCTAATACCGATTCGTCATCGATCTGATCCTCTGATTCATCCATTTCGTCTGCTCGGTCAAAGAAGGAGGAGGGGGGCAGTTGTTGAGGATCTCCGACCACAACCAGCTGCTTGCCTCGGGCGATGGCGCTGATGGCATCTTCCGGCCGCATTTGCGAGGCCTCGTCTATGACGACCAAATCGAACTGAGCGGAGCCTGGCCTGATAAATTGAGCCACGGAAGCGGGACTCATCATCAGACAGGGTTTGAGCGCTCGGATGGCTGCTGATGCCCGGTACATAAGATCCCGAATTGGAATATGCTTTGTCTGCTTTGATATTTCATTTTCTATGAGTGACCGTTCTGTCCAGCTCTTTCTCGGTCCAAGCGAATTGCCGGTAGGAATCTGCATACGGGCAAGTTGTGAAAACAGTTTTTTTCGGCAGAGCATCGTAATTTCTTTATCCAAGAGGGCAAGCCTCGTCCGAGCTATTTCAAGCTTTGCACCGGTCCATTGAGGCAAATCCTTCTCTTGTTCCATTGCTAGACGAATGAGCGATCTAAAGTGGGCCAGTTGATAGGCGAGATTCAAGTGAGAGTGTTTTAATCCCCCTTTTTCAACCATGCGGATGAGAGCGTTGATGTTCGGATGAAAAGCCGCCTCCTGCCTGCAGTTTTGAAATTGGGCCCAAATTCCGTAGCTCTCCCGACTCTCGATACAACGTCCTACCCGGGCAGCAATGTCAATGAGGTCACGGGTGGCATTGAACCATTGAGCGGAGTCTAAACCGAAATCAGATCCCAGATGTTTTTGCTCCCTTTTGAACTTTTCCAATCCTTCGCACAAAGCGGAGGCGAAGCGTCGGAGTTCTGTGTGAACCGTCTTATAATGCGGAGATAAGATGGTTGCCTGAAGCTCAAGAGATGCCCGGCATTGATGGATTTCTCTTGCCACGCGGAGAGCCTCTTCTAAAGCTGCCCGATCTGTTGTTTCTGCCTTGAAGACAGGACCCAGCAAGCGATTGGCCTCAGAGTTTCCACGGATCTTATGAAGAAGATCATGAGCTAGGGTTGAATGCCTCACGAGCTGCGGAAGTTCTGAAATCAGCAGATGATCCTTTAAGGCTAAAGCGGAAATGAATTCATGAACTTCCTTTAAAATCTCAATCCGGCTTTTGAACGTTTCGATCGCTTCTTGAAGCGAGAGGGTGGGCGCGATTGCGAGTTTCGCAAATCGTCCACTTAAAGAATCCGGATCAACTTCCGATGCAGAATGGACAACCGCGTCCAAAGTTTCAAGATCTGCCGTCAGCAAGAAAGCTCGGATCGCCTTGTGGAGTTTCGATATTCCCGGGCACAACGAACGAACTCGAACGGCGAATTGATGGACTTCCAAAAGCAGATCAAAAGGGGTTTCCAAACCGCGGAAATGCTTGTTGCATACTCTGAGGAGATCTTCATCCGCCATAAAACGGCGGTAGCGTTCTATCAGCTCAGCCAGGGCCTCGAATCTATCAGCAATTTTTAAAGCCGATCCCTTCGAGCTGCGAGACATTCTTTTGTATCGTTTCTTCGCAAGTCTGCACTGAGCGGAGAATATCCGTTGAATTCCATTCTTCTCCCGCAAGATTCCCGCTAAATCGCGTAATTCCCTCGGATCGTCGTTCCATGAAAAGATCAGATCGCGCTGAAAATCAGGAAGTAGTCGTAAAATCTCTATAGCTTCGATCCTTGCACGAGAAAGAATTGGTTCTGCTTCTTCATCGAAAAGTTGGGATCCTCTCCCCTTTAAAACATCTCTGCTGGTCTCCTTAAGCAGGGCGATGGCTCTCAAGAGGTGAACGCCATCGGAAGAGGATAAAGGATCTTGGATTCCAATTGCGGCAGCGACTTCTGAAAGCCGCTGGTAATCGACCTGAAGGGAACTATAATGTTCATTTAAATCGTGGATCGCCTCGCCTAAGGTGGAGATAGCAATCGACTCCAATCCGAGCAACTTGACGATCGGTAAGAGCCGGTGTGTATCGGTTGAAAGCGCCGATAAATTTTCGATCAGGGCGTTGCAATCAAGGGCGTAGCCTCCTAACTTTTCTTTAGCCTCTTTCAATCGAGAGAGGTTTTCCAAAAAATCGGCGATGATTTTCAGGTTCTCCTCGTTCCGAAGGTTAGGAAGTAAGTTTGCATCCACGCTATCGCTAAACTCCGGCAGTTGATTGAGGATATCGGTAAGGGTTTCCGCAGCGGATAAGGTCGAGTCGAACGGTATTTTGAAAATAGCGGTGAATTCTTTCAAAAGACCGGTCAGAGTCTCGGTGGAGATTTTCCAATCTTGGAGACTTCCCTCAAGGCGTTCGTGCTCAAAATAAGTGGACCCCGGTGAATAAATGCCCCAGAGTGGATGATCCTGCAAGGAGGCGAGATTCGCAGAACATTGAGTCCATAAGTCGCTTAACCTGTTCAGAAGGTCCAGCCTCTCTTGAAAGATCGTTTTGCTGATCGATCCTGCTGAGGGATCAAAAAGGGAGATCACTGCTTCATTGAGATTGGTTTCCGTTGCCCGTCTTCGTGCTAATTGCTCATGCCAAAAAATATCGTGCAGAGTCCAACCCGCAGCGGAATACTCGCTATTCATGACCGTCACATAGCGGTTCAATTTCAATCGCAGCTTTTGAAATTGCTTAATCTGCTCATCCAGTTCTTTGGGCGGTTTGGTGGGACGAATCTCAAGACGAGATCCCAAGGATTGTAGAACCTTCTTTTTTTGCACTTTAGTGGAATGCAATTCCAGGCAAAAGGGGGCAAGGCCGGCATCTGTAAGTCGCTTTGCCACCACCTCGAGGGCTGCCATCTTCTCGGCGACAAAAAGAACACTTTTGTTCGCTGCAAGAGCTGCGGCGATCAAATTGGTGATTGTCTGACTTTTGCCGGTGCCGGGCGGTCCTTTGATAGCGAGGTTTTTGCCATCCATCACATCCACAATTGCTGAAAATTGAGAGGAATCGGCATCTGTGATTAAGAGCGGCACTTTGGTCTCTACCTCGGGATCATCAATGAAGTATTCTTCCGCAAAAAGAGGATTTTCATTGCGCTCTTGCCCGGCCAGTAGCGATAGGAGGATCGAGTGCTGATTAAGGCGCCCTTCTAGCCATCTTTCGGGATCCAGATCTTCGTACATCACCAAACGGGCGAAGGAGAAATGACCGATCACCGCAAAACGACGCACTCGCCACCGCCGCTGTTGCGATATCGCAGAAGCGACCTTCTGCATATAGCTCTCGGGCGTATCGTTCTCATCAAGTTCGGGCAGTGCGATCCGAAAGTCTCGCTTTAAACGTTCCCTTAAAGTAATATTGATGACCGGATCGCCCCCTTCTCCGGATTGAATGAAATATTGATATCGGTGCTGTTTCAGTTCGCGATCCATTTGAATCGGCAACAGTAGGAGGGGTGAGAAGAGAGGCTTGTCACTATCAGCTGACTCATACCATTCAAGAAAGCCGAAGGCCGTAAATAAGGTACTCAAGCCAAGTTCTTGCTGAGATATCCTCTCCGCATCTCGAATTGCGGAGAGCTTGCGATCCATCGCTTCGGGGAGGAGAAGGGTCTGGGTGTAGCTATCCGTATGCTTCTCGCACTGATTGTCGGTCGATTGAATGGGCAAATCGTAGGAGGGGTCGATGCCATGGAGTCGGGCATGCTCTGCCAAGCTAATCCGACCGTGATCAGGGCGTGGGGGCATCTCAAGGCTATGCCGCAGACGGTCTTTTAATTCCCGTTCGATCTGGTCTACAGCCTCGGTCGTTGCGTCGTCTTTTTCCTTTAGTTCGCGAGACGCCTCAACGTAAATCAAATCGGTCTGCCGAGCGATTTCGAGGGCACGGAGAAATTCTTGAGACTGTTCGTCCAATGGATCAGTGTGGGGATCTGGCAGGGATCGAAACGTCAATTTTTTGGTCGTGTTCGGTTCTCCATTCAAGCGATTAAAGAGCTGGTCCGGCAACTCATCGATGATGCGTACATGGGTTCTGGAGGATTCTGAGAACCTGAAATTGAGCAATCGATTGCGATTGGATAAGTCCAACAGCTTTGTCCGAAGTTGCTCGATGGTTCGTTGAACATAGGCGGCTTCATTTTCAAAACGAGGATTTGCTTCTGACATAACGACTCCATATCCTTGAAGATTTCTTCAATATCTATAAAGATGGCAATGCGCAAGGATGCTTTGATCTATTTATGAAAATAAAGCTTGAAAGGTAGGGCTGTCATACAATAGATTTTTAGAATCGAGAGGTGTATTTGGAGAGTAAAATCGCCCTTTTCTGTTTCCGTTTATGTTGGAGATGAGAAATCTACAAATCGAGTATAAGCTTGAAGACAAGCTATCATCATAGCGATGATTCCCCCAATCGCTCCTCCAATGAACACCCAGGTCAAGCCGGCACTCTGTCCAAACAAAGCTATATTGAAAAATAATGATCCGAGAATAAAAACTGCCTGAAAAATGGTTAAGATTACAGCGACTGCAAATGGATGCTTGGGAGCTGTGATTGCTCCTGCTAAAACGAAACAATACGGCGCCAAGATAAGATTTATGAATTCAAAAATGATATTGATTACAGAATTTATAAAACTATCTTCTGGCATCAAATTGAATGATTTGTAAGAATTTTTGCAGATTAGCATCAAGATTTGGATCAAAAGATAACCTGCTATTGAGGCTGGTAAAATAAGAATCCACCGCATTCCAATTAGGTATTTATTCTTGGTCATAGGGGATGTTTCTAAAAATTCATTAATTTTTAGTCAGGATCATCGGGACGAGCCATCCATTACAAGTTGTAAGCAATTCGACATAACTGGTTTCAAAAAAACTGACTGGGTGATTCCAGTAGGCAAGCGCCTGCCCCCTGTTGGAAGGAATAAAAGTCACGCTTCTTTTGGTGGGCACTTTCCAGTTTCCCTCAACCGTTTTATTTGAGCCGCTACTATTGCAGAGAAAACAGGAAGAGGTTTGAGTTTTACTACAATTATAAGAACCGTCTCCATTGAGGTTGATTTCGAATGTTTCCGTAGTGTCTCCAAAATGAATTATGCCATTCCATCTTCCTATCAGATCATTGGAGACTACCGGCCCCTGTTGGGCTTGGGCATCGGGGATGAGTTGACCGATAATGGAACCGTTTTTAAGAGGATTGTTTTCGGAGCTTGCTCCATTGCCAGCACCGCCTCCTCCACTACAGGCTTGGAGGGTTAAGATAAGAACTGCAATTGATGAAGTCATCTTGAATTTAAACATAAAATCTCCTTTTCTATTTAGCGCCCATTTATGGGCATACTCGCTTCACAAAAGCAAGTAAATACGCCCAAGTGTGGGCGTTTATATACGAGCATAAACCCCTTATAAGCTCTTAAATGACGCTCAAGGAGTTTCAGAAGAAAGTCGGCCAGAATATTAAGAAGCATCGCGAAAAAAAGGGATGGACCCAGTTTGATATGACAGAATTCGGATTTTCCTTGAGGCAATTTCAATATATCGAGGCGGGAGAAAGAAATATTAGCCTTCAGACTATTCTAAGGCTTGCTAAAGCCTTTGGTATTAAGCCTTCCCAATTAATTGATGGATGATTGCAGTGTTAATTTTGGTTTAGGAAGATGCAAGATTAGGCCCTTGACTCTCAACAAGTAGCCCATTTCCATCTGCTATGCTAGAACCATCAGCTTTTACCAACCTTAGCCCATATTTTTTAAAGATACGAATAATCTCATTGTTTACTTCGGTATCAGACATCCGATTGAGTTCGTGGATTTCCTGTCGATTATCTGGTTTGTAACCGGACCGGTCCATTAGATCTTTAATGGCAGTTTGTCGGACCATTTCGGATTTAGCACTCACAGCATTCACAACCGTCATTACAGCGCCTAAACGGCTCGCTTTCCTATAAATATCATCGGGGGTTCCACTGATATCCAAATTAATTTTCTGAACGGTTTCAATCATTGGAAGCCAATCTCTTTCAAATAGCTCGGGGGTAAGGTTGTATGCTTCGAGTAAAACAACAATGTGATCCCAATCACCGACTCTCCTTGACCCAACTTGCTTTTTCACATTTCGTTTATAAGCATACTTTGCTAGAAAATTGGCCTGCTCAGCAGTAGAAGAAAAATGAACTGCCTGAATAGTGTCTCGGATTAGTTTTGTGAACGGTTCTTGTTTTCTACTCCCCTCAACTTCATTTCGTTCAGCAATTTCTTTTAACCGATCAATCTCGGCTTCGTCGAATCTTAGGTTTACTTGATGACCTGTCATTATTGTCCCCTCCGAATATTTTTTAAAATCGTTTAAGTTATATGTAGCATATTCGGAGCTTTTCCAAGAACAATTAATTGTTAAAGTAGTACATATAATATATTTTGTAATAACTTGTAATTTATAATTAATTTTTTATTATGTTTAGTAAAAAGATGTTTACATGTTCAGCGATGATTGGTAAATTCATCTACCTTATGAACAAAACTGAATACAAAATAGCCCTCGTCAGAAAACAACTATCGCAAGTTGCTTTGGCGAGCAAACTGAGAGTCGATCCAGCACATCTTTCGAGAGTGGTTTGTGGGTGGATTAAGCCTTCGGAAGAATTAAAAGATAAAATTTCTAAAATGCTTGATGCCGATGAAACGACGTTGTTTGGGGAAGCGGATTAATTTTTTTTGAGAGAGGGGGAGCAGTGTCATGAGCGATTCATAAAAACTTTTCTTCGTTGGAACATCTCCAAAAAAACTGAATGAAAAATAAAACAGCGGCTTTTTGAGTCATAGGGATTTTTTTGTCCAAAAAGGGAGGATGTATGGAACCTTACAAGAAAAAAGTAAAAAATCGATGTTGCTGTGAGTCTTGTTCAAAACCTGAAGTGAAACATAAATTACTAGTAACCGTCGATCAGGAAGGCACTATTTTACATATAGAAAATGGCAATTTCGAAAGTGGTCATTTTGAAGCTAGCGAAGCTTTTTTAATCAAAATTTTAAAGGGCAAGCGATGTCGAATCTGAAAGCTGTATTTTTACATATCTTTATACAATAAAAGGAAATTTAATGTGACTAAAAGAAAAGCTCCTGCCTTTCAATTTTATTCCGGTGATTGGCTGCGAGACCCGGCTTTAAGAGCATGTTCTTTGTCTACAAGAGGCGGCTGGATCGATATGCTTTGCCTTATGCATCAATCCAGCAAGAGAGGTTATCTCCTTGCAGGAAATCAAATTCCTACCGATGAAATCGCCGCAAGAATGTTGGGCCTTCCTTTAGAAGAGTATCAAAAAGTAAAAGACGAACTCATGCAATTCAAAGTCTGTTCAATTGACGAAAACGGAGCAATTTTTTCTCGACGAATGTTGAGAGATGAGAAAGAAAAAAAGGGGTGGAGAAAAAGACAAAAAGAATCCCGCGAGTATAAAAATCAAGAAAATACTAAAAGAAATCAATCGCCTAAAAATTCAGCTGGTCACACTTGTGTCACGGAGGATGTCACACCTTTGTCACATTCTTCTTCATCTTCTTCTTCATCTTCATCTTCTTCTTCAAAGAAATATATTAAAAGAAAAAGTTCAACCCCTGACAAATTAGAAATAACTCCTGAGATGGAAGCCTGGGCTAAGAAGGAAGAGATTCAAAATGTGCAGGAAGAAACAGAAAGTTTCTTAGACCACCACCGCGCGAAGGGAAACTCATTTAGGGATTGGCGCGCCGCCTGGCGCACTTGGATGCGCAACTCCAAGAAATTTTCAAACAGAAGCCCGCCCCAACAGCCTAAGGACAATCTTGCTCAACTAAAAGAAACGCTCGGCGGCGTGATGCGGTCACAGCATTAAGATAAGCTTTTGAACCTTATCAACCAAAAGGGAGGGAAATATGATTTCAATTAAGGAATTATCGGAAAAATTGTCGAAGGAAGCAGAAATAGTCACTAAAATGCTGCTACCAAATGGCAAAAAATTAGGAAACGAATATGTCGTTGGTTCTATTAACGGAGAAGAAGGTCAATCTTTAAAAATTCATCTCACCGGAGAAAAAACCGGCGTTTGGGCCGATTTTGCAACCGGAGACAAAGGGGCAGACCTGATAGATCTTTGGGTGGCTGTCAAAAAAATCAGTCTTGCTGCGGCAATTCAACAGGTCAAAGAGTACCTGAGAATTAGAGAACCTGAATGGGTGGGCCCCAAGCACAAAAACTTTAAAAGACCCGAAAAGCTCAACTGTTCTGAGCTGAATAAGCAATCTCAAGTCACAAAGTATCTTGCCGAAACCCGCAAACTTAAGGAAGAAACTTTGAAAATTTACAAAATCGCGGAACAAACTGGAAAGATTGTGTTTCCCTATTTTAGAGAGGGTGAGTTGATTCTCGCTAAGTACCTCGATCTCGAGCGACCCAAGGGGAAAAAAATAATTTCAGCAGAAGAGAATTGCGAACCATGCCTCTTTGGTTGGCAAGCTGTTTCAGATAGAGCACGGGAGATTGTTATTTCCGAAGGGGAAATTGACGCAATGACCCTTTGGCAATACGGTTTTCCCGCTTTGTCTGTTCCCTTTGGAGGAGGCAAGGGAGCAAAACAACAGTGGATTGAACACGAATTTGAAAATTTAATTCGGTTTGAAATTATTTATCTTTGTTTCGATAACGATCCAGAAGGGCAAATCGCTTTAGAGGAGATCATCAATCGATTAGGAAGACATCGGTGTAAAGTTGTTACGCTTCCTGGAAAAGATGCGAATGAATGTTTGCAAAAAGGAATCACGAAGAATCAGATCGAACTTTGTTTCAAAGAGGCAATGACGTTAGACCCTGTGGAACTGAAGCCGGCGAGCGCTTTTCTGGAAGAGGTGATTCACGAGTTTTATCCACCCGAAGGAGAACTTCCCGGCTTCTCCCTTCCGTGGCCTTCTCTAATGGAAGGGGTGAGATTTAGACCCGCAGAGCTCTCAGTTTGGACAGGCACCAACGGTCATGGAAAATCAATAATGATCAATCAAGTCATGCTGGAGGCAATGCAACAAGGAGAAAAAGTCTGTATTGCAAGCCTTGAAATTAAGCCGAAAAAATTGCTTTATCGTCTGTATCGCCAAGCCACTGCATTGGCTGATCCATCTATCACCTATCTTCAACTCGTTAACGAATGGGCAGATGGGAAACTATGGATCTTTGACATGATCGGCTCAGTGAAAGGGGACGCACTGCTGCAGGTATTCCGGTATGCCAGACAACGATATGGAGTCACCCAATTTGTCATCGATAGCCTGATGAAGTGTGGAATCGGAGAGGATGACTATAATGCCCAGAAATTATTTGTTGAAGCACTCGCCGATTTCAAGAATGAGTACGATGTTCATGTTCATCTGATTGCCCATGCAAGGAAAGGAGAAAATGAGGAGAGACTCCCCGGAAAGCTTGATGTAAAGGGAACTGGAGCGATTACCGACCTCGCGGATAATACCTTTGCGGTTTGGAGAAACAAACGCAAGGAAGAAGAGATGAGAAAGGCAGAGTATGAAAAGAGAAATCCCAATCCGGAGATTGCAGACGCCCCCGATGCCCTATTCATCTGCGACAAGCAGCGCAACGGAGATTGGGAGGGTAAATTTTATTTGTCGTGGCATCAAAGATCTTATCAATTTTTGGAAAATTCACGGCATAAACCAAAAGAGTATGTAATCTTTCCAATTCCAGATCCATTTGCTTCAGTAAAGGTTAGCCAAATCTAAATCAGCAAAGGGATTAGAATGGATAATTTATCTAATGCTCAAATTGAGAATACTATTCGGCTGGTTGATAATTTTTTAGAAGTAGCTAGGCCGCTCAATAAAGAAGAGCTTTGCCAGTATCTCAAGATTGGAAAAACAACTTTAGAATATTATAACGGGCACGGACTTCCACGATTCAAAATCGGAAATGAAATTCGGTATTACCTACCTGATGTGTTGAATTTTTTTAGAGGACGTGGAATGAAACAAGAAAAAAAGGAACGTTTTGCCTATGCGGATGAAGCTGAGATCAAATAGAAATAGAAAAGGCCAGAAAAGTAGGTCAATTTATCAGGTCGTAGCGGGTAGAGAAAAGCTCTATAAGAGACTTGGCTTGATCCCAAAAGAGCTAGCGGAGACTATTTTCCGCAGAGAGCAGGTCAACGCCGTTTGCGCCGAAGAAAATATCCGTCAGAATCGAGATATTCCGCTTGAAAAGATCTTCGACGAATATTTGGAATTCAAATGCAAGCCGCCGCATAAAACCTTCACCACTTATCGTGGTGATCTGCAAATTTCAAAACAGGTCAAACGGACTTTCGAGAAGGTTTTCGCGCGAATCAAAACCTATCGAATCAACAAAACCATTTGGATTCATGAACTCACTTTGCCTATTCTCGATTCCTATAAAGTGATCCGTAAAGAAGATGGAGTTTCCAACCGTAGCGTAAATATTGAACTCAACTTTATCCGTGGCACTTTGAAATATACATTGGAAGCGAATTATCTCATTCGCTTTCCTCTCGATCGTTTTAAAAACCTTCCAGAGGAACAACCTGAAAGAGCTTGGTGTGATAACATAGGCGAAGTTGAGCGGATGATCGACTCCGCCCAAACCTCTTCAACCAGGCTCAAGATAAAAATTGGATTTGAGGCGGGATTGCGCTCGGGGGAAATTCTGAGAATTAAACTTTCAGGCATCGATCTCGAAAATAAACTATTGAGGGTTTATGGAGAAAAAGAGAACCGATACAAAGAGATCCCAATCACCGAGGAGATGGCGGAAGAACTTCTCCCGCTGATGACTCGACGCTATGATCGAACAGGCAAAGTGCTTCTGCCGAGAAATGGCGATCAAATGACCTATCTTTTTTGTGATGATGAGGGGAAACCATGTAAGAGTTTTCGAAGAAGCTTCGATCGCGCAAAGGCTAAAGCGGGGATTACGAAGAGGATTACGCCACATAGCATGAGGCATACCTTTGCAAGTCATCTCCTACAAAGTGGTTCAAACCCTGTCGATGTTTCACAGATGCTCGGGCATAAATCTGTTTCAACTACATTGGATATTTACGGCCACTCTTCCCGCGATGGCAGACGAAAGGCATTTGAAAAACTTCCCTATCTTCACATTCGAAAAAAGGAGGCGGTGGTTATTCATTTTCCTCAACGACAAGTGGTAAACGGCTCTCCCCTCTCGGAAGAAACTCCCATTTCTGGGAGTAAATTTGGGATGGACGAATGGATTGGGTTCTCTAAATGCTTGAAATTATTGTCGGGGCGGCGAGATTTGAACTCGCGGCCTCTTGCTCCCGAAGCAAGCGCTCCACCGGGCTGAGCTACGCCCCGAAAAATAATCCTGCGCAATCTAGTTCACCTAAAGATTGAATATCAATAGAAAAACGATTCCCCATCTGTTTTTTGGAGGAAGGAGAATAAAACCTTCTGGTTTCTATCTTCCGCTGGCACAAAACCTGCTTATTCTTGGAAATATGGACTCCATTTCAAGATCTGAAAAACCTTCCGCTTTCGAAAGAATCAAGCAAGCAATGCTCGACTCTTCTGAAAAAGAATTGAAAAAACCTCTCGCAGAAAGGTTGAAGGAAGAAGCTTCGATTTCTCTCCACCTCTCTAAAGGAGTGGCTCAGGGAGCATTGAAGCTTTTGGAGGATGGATCGGTTCTCCCATTCATCTTCGACTCTTTCAAAGATTCTTGCCACGCTTTCACCGATTTTAAAAAATTCGGGGAAGAGAAAAAACAACAAAAAGTAGCCATCGTACAGTTTGGAAAGCGGACTTATCAATCCGGAAAAGAGTTCGCAAAAGAGACGATTCAAGATCCTGTAAAAAAACTTCATGAGTTGTGGAACGGTGGAAAAGAAAAAATAACCTCGGCAACCATCGATTTTATCAAATCCCCAAAATCAAAACAGGCAGAAGTTGTTGGAGAATTTGCTCCAACAGTCGCTTTATCGGCGATTGGATTGGAAGAAGCGATTGCATTAACAAAAGCAAGAAAACTTCAGAAAATCGCCCAACGAACTGCTTCTATCGCTGATCAATTTAGTGCTAGAAATAGGGTTCTTCATGAGGCATATAAACGGGAATTGCGAATCGGAATGAGAAAACCGCTGATAAAAGATGCAGAGTTGAAAAAATTTATTGATAAATTTTGGCGTAATGAAAGAGGGGTAGGAAACGGAAGTCCAATGGCGGCAATCCGATACGAAAAACTCACAGGCCAACCGGTGAAAAATAAATGGCATTCTGAAAAAAGTGAAAAATCATTAATTTACTTTGAAAGATGGCTGAAGAAAAACCCTATTGCATCACCCGGAGACCGCGCGAATGTTGAAAATCTTGTTTTAGATTTGAAAGATGCGCTCCAATACAAGGATTAAAAATGATTCATCGTGCAGATTGCCTGAGAAAAATTTTAGAATTGGCACCCGGTTTTCAAGAACAATGGAACCGCTATTTAGACGAATGGAAAGATGAAAAAGACACCCCTGGTCTTAGTATTGATCTTATGGAATTTGCTGGTTATCTCTACGAACAATTCGATTTCCTACCACAAGATCAACTGATCAAAATATTCAACTATGTTGAAATTTTAATGCTTGAAGGGGATCAAGAAGTTCAAGATGCCACTGCCACTTGTTTTCTTGAAGCGCTCCAAAATGCCATTAGTCTAAAAAAAATATCCGGCAGAAAACTTTTTAAACTTCTAGGCCCTGAATCGATCGCCTACTGCCGCGCTTGGGACGAGTTCAACGGCTCTCAAACTGCGGGTTTTTGGGAGGATGGGACGGAGTTTAATCCGCGAAAAGAGTGATTCAGTTGTGCTCACTTTGAAAAATGCATGGAACAAGAGGCTAACCTGCAGCTTTGCATTGAATCTTTCACTCCGTATAATTTGTTATTTCTTCGTTGCGGTCTCACTAATCATGGCACAGGTCAACCGTAATCGAACTGTTATCTTCATCTATTCAGGTTTTGGAGAAACAGGAATATCAATAATAATATTTTCTGATAGATAGTTAGATAAGAGGGGAACTACATTTTGATCCCTTTCATCCTCTGGAAGAATCAAATGCATCTTCTTTCTCTCTTCAATGGTTGCTCGACAATAATCAAAATTAATACCATCCTTATTGATCTTTCTCGGATCAATCTGAACTGCCTCAGCAGCGATAATTAAATATCCAGGTTCTGGGATCTTTTCTTTATCTACAGGTATTGACAGTTTGATTTCTCCAGCTTCTCCTGTACGCTCCAATCGATTGATACAAAGCTCACATTGTTCATCATTACTCTCTGAACACTGAATCAGTTTTTCCTCTGACTGACGAAAACCTCGTTTGGCATAATAAACATGAACTAAAACTGGTAACTCCGTTTTTTGATTAAGTAAATTCGCCTCTTCAATCAACTTAACTAATGAACTTTTTTTGAGATTTTCTTTCCCTTGATAAAGATTCCCTAAGGTGTTTAAAGGGTCATTTGCATATTTTGGATCCTTCGCGGCCTGATCGTAATCTTGAACCGGAAGATAATTGGCATCTTTTCCCATTCCAGATTTTCTAATCATTGGAAAAGTTCCATTGTTTTTAAGATTTGCGAGCTTAATCGTTAATCTAGAATCTCTAGGAAGTACTATCGGCTCATTTTTATAAAGAGGTTCCCAATAAGTACCTGGCCTAATAAGAGGAAAAAATGTGCCATTGATATCAATCCCCTTTGCATCTTTACCACTTTTATCTTTTCCGGGTAATAAGCTAATTTTAAGATCGACATAATGAATAGATGTATCGTGATCCGCAACACGACTGTTATTATTTTTATCTTTTTCCTTAATACTGTTGGAAGGATTAACGATTGCCTTAAAACGCACAGCTTCATTATTGGGATCAGCAAAACCAGAGAAAAGAAAATATCGACGTTGAGAAGGAAGAATAAATGCCCCTGCATCTAAGCCGGAGTATATCAATAAATCTTTTACTTCTGATATGGGGTTTGGGACAATCTCGATTTCATCTCCTTCGTCTCTGTAGAAACGAGTAGAATAGTAAAAGGGACTATTAGGATCAACTCCCTTCAATCCTTGATTTAAGATCGGAATATCAATCGAAATCGTCTGCCCCATGAGTGCCACGTGTGGAACCTCAACCCTTGGAATAAAAAAATCCGGCAAACGTTCACCTGCCACAAACTGGCTTACAACAACTGGCTGTTGAGTAGGACATTCTGCACTCGATAGTTTAGGAGCCATTACACTAATCTTGGGATAACCACTCACTGCCCCAAAGGGAATTTTTACCTTCAACTCTCTACTTCTGGAACCTTCCCAAGAAATAGCTCCTACCTCAGCAAGAACCTCTCCCCCTCCTTCCTTTGGGAAGCTCACCTCATTTTCGACAGGATTCGCACTAATCCCCTCCCCTTCCAGCAACACATATCCACTTCCCGGGATGGGATCGACCCCCTTCACCGCCCGGCACCGAATCATCTTAAGTGGGCGATAAGTGATTTTCATCCATTTGCCGATCAAGGTTCCCCCCTTTCCCTGATCCTCTCCCTCCGGGGGAGAGGGAATTTTAGGAATCTGATCACCATTCATTTTGGAGGTGACAACAAGAATTACTTTATCCTCCTCTTCGCTATGAGTGAGCTGTACCTCAAAACTCCCGTCGATCTTGGAGAAGAAATTAATCTTTTCTTTAACGGTTGTTCCATCTGAGGAGAAATGAATCACCGTAAAATTAGTTCCTGCCTGTACCGAAAGGATCTCTCCAATAAGTTTGGAAATTTTCTGATCATTGGGTGAGGTCGGATTGATTTTCTCCGGGGTTATCAGAAAGCGATCGGCCGGATGACTATTGGCATCTTTTGGATCTTTGAGATCTTTTGAGAATTTCCAATATACCCAAAGTGGAGAAAGTTCGGAGAGTAAACTGGGTGAATTCAATGATTCCTCATCATAATCACCATCGGTCAACTCCGCAATATTCGAAAAACCATCCCCATCGTCATCCGGATAAACCCAACTGCTTTTCGAAAAATCGAGTGGGCTGTTTTTTCCACCGCTCACGGACTGCTTTGTTTCAATTGAACCGATGACGGTTTCCCCCTCGGATCCCTGATGAGAAATGATCACCCGAAAAAGATATTCCCCTTTTGCCAAATTGGAGAGGGTAAATCCCTCTTTCGGAAACACCTGCGGTTCTTTACCGAGATCGGGACGGTCTGGATCACGCGGAGTCCATTGAACTGGAAGAGAGGTCTCGTAAATATTTTTTTCTCCATCGGAACTCAACAGCTGAAATTTGCCGATGAGATGAAGTTTGGGTTCAAGATAGAAGACAAAAGAATTTTCAGAAGGAGATCCGCTCAAATCAGAGGGATTGGGAGTACCCCCGGACCCTCCACCACAAGAAGAGAGGAGAAGGAATATGAAAAAATAGAAAAAATAAAAATGAAATTTATGCATAAAAGCTCCCGTAAAATTATTTTTTGCGAATAAATTCGCACCTACAAATCATCATTTGCGAATGAATTCGCACCTACAAAATTGTCGAATTTATTCGATCAAAATCGTAGATGTAGGTGCGAATTCATTCGCACAAACTTTCTAACCATATCGAATCCCATAGGGAATATTGATGAATGTCTTTCACTAATCCCGCACGCAAAGGATTCTCGATCATATACCGACTCACCGCTCGAAGATCTTCCTCGTGACGCAAGGCATGATCATAAAATGCTTTCTGCCAAACAGCTCCGCTCTGTCCCAAAAATTTGTTCACTCCTCTTGCAGAACTTCCTTTGAACAATTTCATCGTGGAGGATAAACTTATCCCCTCTCCCAGCTGAAATAACCAATGCAGATGATCCGGCATTAATACCCACGCAAAGGAATTGAGCAGTTTTTGCTCATGTAAACGTCGCATTTCGCTTATCACTACTCTTCCACAGGCAAAATTTTCAAAATAAGGTTTCCTCTGATGAGTCACCGTGGTGACAAAATAAATATTTTGCGGAGCGGAAAACCTTCCTTTTCTGAGATCATCATAAGGCATAGCTAAATGTGCGAATAAACTCGCACTCCCATAAAATTATTTTTTGCGAATGAATTCGCACCTACATCCATTATGGTTTTGGTCGAATGAATTCGACCCTACATCTTTGTAGGTGCGAATTCATTCGCACAATCACAACCCTCCCAACGGCGTCGATGAGACCGCCCCACCTCCCGAAGAAGACCGGCTCATGAGAACCGCAGCCCCTCCAGCTCCGCCAGCGACCGCGACTCCGAGGATCGTGTAAAAATACCATCGCTTATAAAAGGGTTTTTTCTTGTTGTAACTCGCCAGATAATTTGCCCCCTTCGGTTCAACCACAATCCGGTCGGTGAATTTTTGGGGAGTGATCCGCTTGGACATTTCTTTCAGGATATTGGAGATTGCAGGATGAAGATTGGAGAGATCTGGAGCAACGAAGGCATAACCTTTCCCAAGAACGAGACCTGATTTGGAATCAACCGAAGCGATAAAAAGATCGTAACCTTTTCCGGTTTTGTCGAATGAGTTCGACCCGGCAGATTTTTCAATTCGAGCGGCAACAATCACATCGGCAAAGAGCAGTTTTCCGATATCTGCCAACTTCGAAAACTGCAGTTCCAGGCTCTTTCGACTGATCAACTCCCCCATCAACGCATTCAAGGAAACATTGCTTCCGATTTTATTCAAGTTGACACTGACCCGATTGGTATATTGATTCGATCCTGTAGAAACCACCATCAGATGCTTTTCCCACGGATCATATCCCCCTTTCACTATCCTCACCTTTTGCGCCCCCAAGGGAAGATTTTTCAAAGTGACCGGTGTGCTCCCCTGCCGTTTGTTTTCTACAAACACCTCGGCGACGGGTGGATTACTCTCGATGCGAAGCGAACCTTCCTGAATACCGGGAAAATCCTTTTTTCCCTGATTGAATTTTTCAATGACACTGGGGGGATAAAGATGAGGCTCAAGATTTCGGGTGGGATGAAGTGCCGCAGCATTGATAAAAGCGACTTCCGCCTCACGATCTTTTTCAAGCGCGAAGAAGATCAACGCTTGAGTGAGGTAAGCCTCGCTAATATTACGCAGAGTATTCGGAGTCGCATCGAAAAGAGGAACCACTTTCATCGCCTCTACCATAACCGATGCAGCTGCCTTGAATTTGAAATCGTCGTAGAGCTTCTTGGCCTGATTCACAAATTGGTTGATCTGACGAACCGCCACCCGCTCTTCGTTCAAGGTATGATTGAGTGCCTGTTGCATCTCCGAACGGGAATAAACCAGAAATTTTTTGCTGTTTCTTAATTCATACCGGAGAGTGTCGGAGATTTCTGAAAGGGAGGATAAAGGAAGCGAGCTGGAGGTGATCTCAAGAGAGGCAGCAATCGGGAGATCAAGATCGACTTTTTTACTTTTCTGATTCATTGAGGGGGTAAAAAAATCGGAGGTAGAAACTTCTCTCTTCTCTTCCTGCTCTGAAGGAGGTTTCGAAGAAACCGCTTTTGCAAAACTTTGATGAAAAATAAAAGTCTGAAAGAAACAGACAAGAACGAACCAGGTCATGAGTCGAAAAGTTTTATATTCATAAAACCGACAAGAAAAACATTTCATACAATCCTTTCTCTCCCCGCAAATGTTGGCTATTTCTAAAGAAGCTCGAACAAGAGGAATAAAAGTTGCGAAAATATTCGGATGAATTTTCAAGGCATTGATTTCATTGCTATCCTGCACCGGCTTTATATGTTTCGGTGCGAATTCATTCGCACAAAGAGATCGAATTCATTCGCACAAAGAAAGGCGCATAACTTCTCACAAACAGGCCGAACAAATTCGACCCCACAGAATTAATTGGGAATCATATAACTTTGAATGGAAGGCGGATTTGCATTAACGAAACAAGGGGAGAAGTGTCAATTTATTTTCTTCAAAAAATATCAAAACAGTTTCTTTTTCATCCCTCTCACTTTTTTGGCCCGATTTCGAAGATTCAAAAGATTTCTTCGGAAAAGATTCGCTTTTTGTATCATCTTTTTTTCATCTTCAAGATCTTTTAAAGTGACCTTTAGAGGAGCTCCCCAGTTCATCACCACTTTGCTTGGGAGAAGAAAAGGGATTTTTGGGATGATCCAGAACGGATAATTTGCAAAAGGGCGAATAAATAGGTCGAGAAAATTCTGATCTTTAATGACCCAAAATTTTAGGGTCTCTTCCATTCCGGCATGTCCAACCGGAATGATATTCACCGATTTTTTTCCGGTTTTTTCGAGATAGTTTTTGGCAATTCTCAAAAATCCTTTGTGAAACTTCGGAATTCGATTTTGATCGACGAGACCATTAACAAAATCCATCCCTTCCGGAAAAAGAAGGACATGTTTTTTCTGAAGCGTTTTTACCCCGGCCTCGACTGAAATCGGAATACATTGCGCACTTCTAAAAAATTCTCGAACCAGTGGAAGCTTGAATGCCTCGGGATAAACCAAAATGCCGATTTTACCCAAATGATGTTGAAAAAAATAATATCCAATTAAAGCAGCTTCGAGGGCAATCACATGATTACTGATCAGAATGACCGACTCACGCTTCGCAATTCTTCGACACTCTTTCGTCTGGCCGATATGTTCGACGCGGAGATAGTAGTCATGCAAAAGCCTGATCCAATGTTCATGAAACTCATAGACAGAATCGTCCATCGGCCGATCATCGTAATGAAACGAAAAAATCTTCTTCAAATTTTCAGATAAAAAATCAAACATCCTGCTTCAAACTTTCTCTTAAAAGTCGGTTTTCAATCGCTTGACTTTACGAACTTGAAAGGTTTAATTTGCCCGAAATCTGAAACGAGGTCACGAATGTCTGAACTTGCAACAAAACCGAAAATTCGTAAACAGGAAATTAAAACCCCGACTCTTCGGGGGAAAAAACGAAAGTTTTTTAAAGATTACCTGCTTCCTAAAGTTGCCTTCTTTGTCCGCGGTTTTCCGGATCGCGCCATTGTTTCAATCGATGTCACCAACAAATGCAATATCCGCTGCAAACATTGTTATTTCTTCGCTTATGAGCAGGATAAAGAGCTGAAACCGGACGAATGGCTCGCCAAACTCGAAGAGCTTAAAAAAGATGGTTTCCCTTTTCGTTCCGCCACTTGGGTAGGAGGCGAACCGCTTCTTCGAAAAGATCTGATTGAAATCGGCCGTAAATATTTCATGTTCAATATCGTGGTCACCAATGGAACCCACGCGCTCCCAAACTGGCCTGATGTGATGTTTCATATTTCAGTCGATGGAACCGAAAGCTATCATGATGATATTCGGGGAAAAGGGGTTTACGGAAAATTAAAAAACAGCATCGCCAACGCCCCCGATGGTTTGAACATCTCTCTCGCCTGCTGTCTCAACAAACGAAATCTTGAATGCATGGAAGCGTTGCTTGAAGAATGGCATCCCAATCAAAAAGTGAAACATATTTTGTTCGATTTTTTCACACCGGTCAAAGGGGTGAAACACGATCTCTTCATCTCTTTCGAAGAACAGGATGAAATCATCGACCGGATCATTGAACTCAAACGAACCCAATATGGTGATTTTATCGGGGTCAGCGAGCGAGTGCTCAATTTGATGCGCAAAAAAGAGCGTCACAAGGCAATTGGCGACAACTGCGTTTTTCTTCGTAAAGGCCATGCCTTCGATCCACTCGGAAACAAGAAAAAACAGTGCATGATGGGGGGAGATGCCGATTGCGACCGATGTGGCTGTATCGTCCCTTTCTATCTGAAGCAGCGAACCGAGAGAAAATATATCCTTCAGGAGGTTTGGGGGGATGTAAAAGATCTCGTGTTAGGGAAATCGAAGGCGACTCATATTCCGCCTGCTCCAGCGGATGAAAACTTGGAAAAATACACTCTTTCGAGTAACTGAAAAATAAGAAATGTCATCCCCGAATGTTTCTATCGGGGATCCCCCTACTCAACAATGAAACGGATTCCCCTGCCTGCCGGCAAGGCACGGCGCTCAAATACCTGCGGGAATGACAACATAAGTAACTACTTCCCTATTGACAGACTCCGCTCTTCATCCCCATATTAGTGATCAGATCTTTTAAAATTAGGGGGCGAATTAGCTTCGACGAGGTTCAGGAGATGCCGATGCCGCAAGCCAGGGAGGTTGGACCCTGTAAAAACTAGTCAAACCATAAATGCAGACGCTCATGTCGACTCGTTCGACTACGCAATGGCTGCTTAATTGACAGCCACGTTTTATGTTTCTTCTCCCGCGGGGGATATAAAACGACCAACAGCGGGATAGTTGCGGTTGATGTCTAGGCGATCGTGGCGAAACTTTCTAGGCTAGTGATGGAGCGATCGTGCCGATGCGAGCCATCCATTGCGAAAATCAAAACATCGAATAAGCTTGTAGAAGCCGTCATTGAATAACCTCGGACGGGGGTGCGATACCCCCCGCCTCCATTTTTAACTTTCCAAAAAATCTTACTCTTCTCTTAAAGCCTCTGATGATGGCTTTTTCATTTGATATAACCTCTATTTTTTATTAACTCCTTTTTGGCCATTTCACTCTTTATGAAATATTATTTCTGAGTTTTTTATCGATTAGTTTCTTGTCATATCATTGGTCTCGCTCAGACAAATAACCTATCGAAAAACGAAAAGGACCCAGCATGAAAACCGATTTGATTCAAACATTGACCGCTTCCTTTGAATCCCACTCTCAAAAAACCGAGCAAAACGTTGAATTTTGGCTAGCCCGTGATCTTCAATACCTTTTAGGTTA
>CAZSRQ010000025.1:0-22460 GCA_964609335.1 uncultured Pseudomonadota bacterium | reverse complement strand
CTTGCGGGCTCTTTTGAGTCGGTTTCTGGTGACGTTTCACCAAATTCAATTTCTCAACCAGCACACGAGACTGCTTCGGCAAAAACATAAGAATACGGCCTATCTTCCCTTTTTCTTTTCCGGAAACAACCATTACTGAATCATTTTTTTTAAGATATGTATTCAATCGGCTCATTTATAATACCTCGGGGGCAAGAGAAATAATTTTCATGAACTTTTTTGCACGTAACTCTCTGGCAACTGGACCAAAAATACGGGTACCAATCGGTTCACTATTTCCATCGACCAAAACAATTGCGTTGTCATCAAAACAAATATAAGAACCATCGGCTCGCCTGATCTCTTTACGAGTCCGAACAATCACTCCCTTTTTCACTTCTCCCTTTTTAACTTTTCCTTCCGGCAAAGCTTCTTTAATAGAGACAACAATGATGTCTCCTACTGTCGCAAACCTTCTTTTTGAACCACCAAGAACCTTGATACACATCACCTTTTTGGCTCCGGTGTTATCTGCAGAATTTAAAACTGACTGTGTCTGTATCATTTAAAAACCGTTATGGATTATATAAAAGCTGTCATGAGTGATGAGTGGTGATTGACAAGAAAATCTCATCACCCACAACCGATTACCCACCAACGCCTTTAAGCTGCTTTTTGTATTATTTTCTTCAGAAGCCATCTTTTCGTTTTAGAGATAGGACGACTTTCAACAATTTCTACTCGATCCCCTGCCTGTGAAACATTTTTTTCATCATGAACATGAAACTTGGAGGTTCTTCGATAATATTTTTTAAACACCGGATGCAAAACAAGACGATCAACAGATACAGTTCTCGTTTTACTCATCTTATCTGAAACAACCACCCCTACCCGTGTTTTTCGTTGTCGAACTTGATTCATGACAAAAGATTTCCTTTCGCTTTTTCAGTCAGGACTGTTTTTACTCTTGCGATACTTCTTTTCAACTCTTTTAAACGATGAGTTTTCTCAAGCTGCCCGACACTCTTCTGGAGATTCAACTTAAACAACTCCTCCCGAAGCTCACCTTCTTGCAATCGCAAATCAGTTAAATTTTTAGAACGTAATTCTTTAGGCGTCACGGTAACCCTCACGCATTACAAATTTTGTTTTCAAAGGAAGTTTATGGGAAGCCAACACAAAAGCCTCTTTTGCCACTTCGGGAGAAACCCCCTCCATCTCATAAAGAACTCTTCCGGGTTTAATGACTGCTACCCACTCTTCGGGATTTCCTTTACCTTTACCCATTCTCGTTTCTGCAGGTTTTTTCGTCACAGGTTTGTCTGGAAAAATACGAATCCAGATTTTTCCACCTCTCTTGATAAATCGAGAGATCGCTATTCTTGCCGCTTCAATTTGCCTTGCAGTGATTCTGCCGCATTCAACAGCCTGAAGGGCAAAATCTCCAAAATTCAAATTGCAACCGCGATAAGCCTTCCCGCGCATTCTCCCCTTTTGCTGCTTTCTATATTTTACCTTTGCTGGCATTAACATAATGAAATCCTAAGTACAGTACTGATTAGTAAATTACGCGACTGATTTTACTGCCAAAATTTCCCCTTTAAAAATCCAGGTCTTAACTCCAATCAACCCATAAGTCGTATGCGCTTCGGCAAAACCATAATCGATATCCGCTCTCAAAGTATGAAGAGGAACCCTTCCCTCTCGATACCACTCTGTTCTGGCAATTTCAGCTCCGCCAATTCTTCCCGCAACCTGCACTTTAATTCCCAAAGCTCCGAGCTTTAAAGCAGATTGAACAGCCTTCTTCATGGCACGTCTGAAAGCAATTCTTCTTTCCAACTGCAAGGCGACATTTTCTGCCACCAACTGAGCGTCAATCTCTGCCTTTCTGACCTCTTGAATATCAATAAAAACCTCATTTTCAGTCATCTGCTGAAGCTCGAGTCGCAACGCATCAATCCCAGCCCCTTTTTTACCGATCACCAAACCAGGCCTAGCAGTATGAATAATGACCTTTACCTTATTTGCCGCTCTTTCAATTTCTATTTTTGCAACGCCGGTAGTATACAAGCGTTTTTTGACAATCTTTCGAAACTTCACATCTTCATGAAGAAGTTGTGAATATTTTTTTTTGTTGTACCACTTGGAAAGCCATGGTTTTGTAATCCCTACCCTGAATCCAAATGGATGAACTTTTTGACCCATAAATTACTTCTCCGTTAATACGACAGTTACATGACTGGTTTTTTTCTGTATGGGAGTCGCTGATCCTCGCGCGCGAGGAAGCCAACGCTTTAAAATCGGCCCTTGATCGACCATCAACCGATGGACATATAAATTATCAACATCGATCCCACCTTTTACATTTGCATTTGCAACCGCTGAAAGAATCAGCTTTAACAAATCTTTGGAACAGGCTCTTTTGGTAAAGCGAAGAATATCGAGCGCTTTTGCAACCCTTACTCCTCGAATCAAATCACAAACCAACCTTACTTTTCTGGGAGCAACTCTTAAATATGAAATTTTTGCTTTCGCTTCGTTTTTCATTTGTTTTTCTCGTTATTTATTTTCCTGCCGAAGAAGGAGCACTCGGAGCCGAATCAGTTTTCACTTTTCTGTCTCCCGAATGCATATGGAAAGTACGGGTTGGAGAAAACTCACCCAATTTATGCCCCACCATGTTTTCTGTGACAAAAACCGGAATAAATTTTTTACCATTATGGACAGCAAAAGTGATTCCAACAAAATCAGGAGTAATCGTCGAACGACGCGACCAGGTTTTTATCACTTTTTTTGTTTTGGATTCTATCTGCTGTGTCACCTTTTTTTGAAGATGAAGATCAACAAATGGACCTTTTTTAATTGAACGTGCCATATCAGTTTTTTAAGAATTCAGAAGTCAGAAGTCAGAATTCAGAAGAACAAGGATTTATCTCTCTTTATTCTGATTTCTACCTTCTATCCCCTAACTACTGTCTTTAAAGTTTTGCTCTACGATCTTTAATTCTAAATTTATTGGTTCTCTTATTGTTTCTTGTCTTATATCCCTTTGCAGGCTGCCCCCAAGGACTTTGAGGATGATTTCCCCCTTTACTTTTCCCCTCACCACCCCCATGAGGGTGATCAACCGGATTCATCGCAACCCCTCGAACTGTCGGGCGTTTCCCTCTCCAAATCGTTCTTCCTGCTTTACCGATGGAAACATTTTCATGTTCAGGATTACCAATCGCGCCGATAGTTGCCGTACATTCAAGCAGAATTTGCCTCACCTCCCCGGAAGGAAGTTTTACTTGGGCATATTTCCCTTCTTTTGCCATCAATTGAGCAAATGTACCGGCACTGCGGGCAAGCTGCCCCCCTCTTCCAACTTTTAACTCTATATTAGAAATACTGGTTCCTAACGGAATTTCCCTGAGGGGAAGAGTATTTCCTGGTAAAATATCTGCTTTTTCCGAGGAAATAATGGTCGAACCGACCTTCATTCCTTGCGTTGCCAAAACATATCTTTTCTCGCCATCGACATAATATAACAAGGCAAGCCTTGCCGATCGATTTGGATCATATTCAAAGGCAACTATTTTCGCAGGTATTCCAGCCTTATTTCTCTTAAAATCGACTATTCTATATCGTCTTTTGTGTCCACCCCCGATATGACGAGAGGTGATATGCCCCATATTATTACGGCCACCAGTTTTAGAAATAGAAGAGAGCAGCGCTTTTTCAGGTCTTTTTTTAGAAAGGCCTGAGAAATCAGCAGCTGTCATTCCACGAAGTCCGGGAGTTGTTGGATTGTATTCTTTTAATGCCATTTAAATTCCTTCAAAAAATTCGATTTTTTCACCTTCTTTTAGGGTAATAATTGCTTTTTTCCAGTTGGATCTTTTACCAATATGTTTTCCAACTCGGCGATTCTTTCCTCGAATACGAATCGTTTTTACATCGGTCACATGAACTTTAAAAAGAGACTCAACAGCGTCTTTTACCTGATACTTGTTGGCATCAGGATTCACTTCAAAAGAGTATTGACGATGAAGCTCTTTCAACAAATTTCCTTTTTCAGTGACTAAAGGTCTTTTGATTACTTGAAAATTTATCATTGGAGTTTTTCCTCAATTTTTTTCAAAGCCTCTTTCGTCAAAATCAACTGGTCATATTTCAACAAATCATAAACATTGATACCATCAATCGAGGTGACTTTATAATGAGGCAAATTTCGGATCGATTTTTCAATCACCGGATTTTTTGCCTCAATAATCAAAAGGGCATTGGTTGTATCCAAATTATTGAAAAACTCTAACGCTTTTTTGGTTTTAATTTCTTTTAAGGGAAAATTCTCAATAATTTTTAGATTTTTCTCTTTTAACTTGAGCGCCAAAACGCTCTTAATAGCACTTTTGCGTGCGGTACGGGGAATACGGTAGGAATAATCTCTTGGATGCGGCCCCCAAACTCTACCACCGCCAACAAAAATTGGAGCCTTGATATCTCCATGCCTCGCATTTCCTGTTCCCTTTTGACGATAGATTTTTCTGGTAGATCCACGAACAAAACTACGGGTTTTTGTGGAAGCAGTCCCTTTTCTCAAATTTGCCTGATGCATCTTGATCGCTTCCCAAATGAGGGTTTTACGAACTGGACCATCAAACAGGGATTTCACAGCTTCTAATTCAGAAACTTTCTTTCCATCCGTATTGTAAACTTCAAGCATTGACATAAATTTTAACTACCTTGTGGTGAAAATCATTCACCTTTAAGTTGATTATCATCTGAAATTTGAGCGACCTCTTCTGCAACAGATCTGTTTTTTAATCTTGCAGCAAAATCTTTTGATAAATTCCTGATAACGATTTTGGCATTTACTCCGCCCGGAACAGCACCATGAATAAAAATCAAATTCTCTTCGGGACGAACTTCAACAACTTTCAGATTTTTAACGGTGACCTGATCATCCCCCATATGCCCTGGCAACTTCATATTTTTAAAAACCTTGCCAGGATAGGTACGCTGTCCGATAGAACCTGTCGACCGATGAAATCGAGAACCGTGTGTTTTTGGACCACCGGCTTTATGATGCCTTTTAATAACCCCCTGAAAACCTTTTCCCTTGGAAACACCGGTCACATCAACCATATCCCCTTCTTTAAAAGATGAGGCGGTCAACACTTGCCCCATATCATAGTCATCAATCTGATTGACTCTAAACTCTTTCAACCATGAAAAGGCTTTGGTTTTTTTCTTTTGGAAATGTCCTTTTAATGCTCTATTTAATTTTTTAAAATCAATTTCGCCAAAACCGACTTGCACCGCATTATAGCCATCAGACTTGACAGATTTTTTCTGAACCACAACACACGGACCGACCAAGACAACGGTGATCGGAATACATGTTCCATCTTTGGAAAAAATTTGTGTCATTCCGATTTTTTTACCTAATAATCCATTCATTTCGATCACCTATTAAAACCTTTTTCAGACCATTTTAATTTCTACTTCAACACCAGCTGACAGATCGAGCCTCATCAAGGCATCCACGGTTTGTTGAGTAGGCTCAAGAATATCAAGCATTCGCTTATGCGTTCTTATCTCAAACTGTTCACGGGATTTTTTATCGACATGCGGAGATCGTAAAACAGTATATCTTTCAATTTTTGTCGGCAAAGGAATAGGACCGGCAATTTTCGCGCCGGTTCTTTTGGCCGTTTCCAAAATCTCAAGAGAAGACTGATCTAACAACTTATGATCAAACGCTTTCAATCGAATTCTAATTTTTTGACCCTGATATTCAGCAATATAAAAAACCTATCGCCTTCCAGAAGAATACTCAAAACAACTCTGAAAGACCCAATAATTAAGCAATTACCTCAGTGATAACCCCCGCTCCTACGGTTCTTCCACCTTCTCGAATCGCGAAACGAATCTCTTTTTCCATAGCAATCGGAGTAATCAAATCAACTTCGCAACTCAAATTATCTCCAGGCATTACCATTTCTACCCCTTGAGCCAACTTCACAATACCGGTAACATCGGTTGTTCGGAAATAAAACTGAGGTCGATAGCCGTTGAAGAATGGAGTATGACGTCCACCCTCCTCTTTGGTAAGAATGTAGATCTCCGCTTTAAATTTCGTATGAGGAGTAATACTTCCAGGCTTGGCACAAACCTGTCCACGCTCAACCTCTTCACGCTTTGTACCTCTTAACAAAATCCCAACGTTATCTCCAGCCTGACCTTGATCTAAAAGCTTTCTAAACATTTCAACGCCAGTCACAGTTGTCTTTACAGTGGGCCTAAAACCTACAATTTCAATTTCTTCCCCGACCTTCACAATACCTCTTTCGATACGACCTGTGACAACGGTTCCTCGACCCGAAATACTAAAAACGTCTTCAATGGGCATCAGGAAAGGCTTATCAATGGGACGCTCAGGGATTGGAATATATTTATCAAGGGCTTCAAAAAGCTTTGTAAAAGCCCCCTCTCCAATTTCACTTGGATCACCGGCAATTGCTTTCGTGGCACTTCCACGAATCACAGGAACATCAGCACCCGGAAACTTATATTGGGTCAACAACTCCCTAACTTCCAGCTCTACCAGATCAATCAACTCATTATCTTCAACAAGATCCACCTTGTTGATAAAAACTACAATATATGGAACTCCGACCTGTCGAGCCAAAAGAATATGTTCTCTGGTTTGAGGCATCGGACCATCCACAGCTGAAACAACCAGAATCGCACCATCCATCTGGGCTGCACCGGTAATCATATTTTTTACATAATCCGCATGACCAGGACAATCGACGTGAGCATAATGACGATTCGCCGTTTCATACTCCACATGAGAAGTAGCAATCGTTAAAATTTTGGTTGGATCACGACGGCCTTGAGATTCAGAAGCCTTCGCAACCGAGTCATAAGGAACGTATTTGGAATAACCCAACTTTTCAGCCACTTTTGTGAGCGCAGCAGTAGTGGTAGTTTTACCGTGATCGACGTGACCAATCGTACCGATATTTACATGTGGTTTTTTACGTTCAAATTTCTCTTTAGCCATACATCATCCTCCTCTGTGTTCAATTTAACTGTTTAATTTTTTTAAAAACTTACCTCAGTCAAACTAAAAAAAACTATTCTTACCAAACTTAGATTCTTCCCTGATTTCTGGCAACTATCTCTTCCGCAATACTTTTCGGAACCGCTTCGTAATGATCAAACTGCATCGTAAAAGTCGCTCGCCCCTGCGTTTGAGATCTCAAGTCGGTCGCATAACCAAACATATTTGCCAATGGAGCCTGCGCATCAATAACCTGAGAACCAACCCTCACTTCAGTTTTCTGGACTCTACCCCGACGAGAATTCAAATCACCTGTCACAGAACCAAAATACTCTTCAGGTAAAACAACCTCTACGCTCATAATCGGTTCTAAAATAACCGGAGAAGCTTTCCGACATGCCTCTTTAAAACCAATCGATCCTGCAATTTTAAAAGCCATCTCTGATGAATCTACATCATGATAAGAACCATCAAAAAGCGTTACCTTCACATCAGCGATTGGATACCCAGCGGTTATCCCTATATCTAAAGCCTCCTCAACCCCTTTTTTCACTGCAGGAATAAACTCTTTGGGGATCGAACCTCCAAAAACTTCATCCACAAACTCAAATCCTTTCCCTCGCTCTAACGGATCAACCTTTAAACAAACATGACCGTATTGACCTCTCCCTCCCGCCTGCTTGATATATTTTCCTTCCGCCTCCGCATGCTGTTGAATCGTTTCTTTATAGGCAACTTGCGGCTTTCCAACATTCGCATCAACCTTAAACTCTCTCATCAACCGATCAACGATAATCTCCAGATGAAGCTCGCCCATCCCAGAAATAACCGTCTGCCCCGTATCTTCATCAAACTTAACCCTGAAAGAAGGATCTTCGGCAGCCAATCTTTGCAAAGATTGCCCCAACTTCTCTTGATCTGCCTTGGTTTTCGGCTCAATTGCCACCGAAATAACAGGATTCGGGAACTCCATTCTCTCCAACAAAATCGGCTTCGACTCATCACACAACGTATCCCCGGTTGTCGTGAATTTTAGACCAACCGTTGCAGCAATATCTCCTGCCTCAACCAGCTTAATCTCTTCTCTTTTGTTCGCATGCATTTTCAAAAGTCGACTAATTCTTTCTTTGCGCCCTTTGGTCGAATTGTATACATAGGAACCTGCCTCCAAAGAACCTGAATACACCCTAAAATAAGTCAGCTGCCCCACAAACGGATCAGTCATAATCTTAAAAGCAAGAGCTGAAAAAGGCTCAGAAGATGACGGTTTCCTCACTTCAATTTTTTCAAAATCATCAGGAAGAGCCCCTTCCATTGGAGGGACATCTAACGGCGAAGGGAGATAATCAACCACTGCATCAAGCAACTGCTGAATCCCTTTATTTTTAAAAGAGGCCCCGCAAAAAACCGGAGTAATTTTCAAGGCAATCGTTGCCTTTCTTGCCACGGAGATCAATTCACTGATTGAAATTTCAACTCCCGACAAATACTTTGTCATTACCCCTTCATCCTGCTCGACAATTGACTCTACCAACAGATCTCGATATCGCTTCGCTTGGTCCAAAAGCTCAGCCGGAATCTCTTCTTGCTGATACTTTTCACCCAACGACTGCTCATCAAAAACGATCGCTTTCATCAAAATAAGATCAATCACCCCTTTAAATCGATCTTCAGCCCCCCAAGGTATCTGAAAACAGACAGGGAAAGCCTGCAAGCGATCAACCATCATTTGGACAACCCGAAAAAAATCAGCTCCCACTCGATCCATCTTATTGACAAACGCGACTCGTGGAACCCCATATTTATTCGCCTGCCTCCAAACCGTTTCTGATTGAGGCTCAACGCCACCAACAGAGCAAAAAACGCCAATAGCACCATCTAAAATTCTCAAAGAACGTTCAACCTCAATCGTAAAATCAACATGCCCCGGAGTATCAATAATATTAATTCGATGATTTTTCCAGGAACAGGTAGTGGCAGCAGAAGTAATCGTTATCCCTCTCTCTTGCTCCTGAACCATCCAGTCCATCACAGCGGTTCCTTCATGAACCTCACCAATCTTGTGAGAAACCCCTGTGTAATACAAAATTCTTTCAGTGGTGGTAGTCTTACCTGCATCAATATGCGCCATGATCCCAATATTTCTTATTTTTTCCAATTGAGACATAAGCAAAAGCTACCATCGATAGTGCGCAAAAGCCCTATTCGCCTCAGCCATCTTATGAACATCTTCCTTTTTCTTTATAGAAGCTCCTCGACTATTAAAAGCATCTAAAATCTCCATCGCAAATCTTTCTTCCATACTTTTCTCACCCCGCTCACGGGAGTAGGCAATCATCCACTTTAACCCCAAAGAAACTCGACGATCAGGCCTCACCTCCATGGGAACCTGATAAGTAGCCCCCCCTACACGACGAGAACGAACCTCAAGAACCGGCTTCACATTATCAAGTGCCTGCTTAAATGTTTTTAGAGGATCTTCATGACCTTTTTTTTGAAGAATATCAAAAGCCTTGTAAACGATTCCTTCCGCCAAACTTTTCTTACCACCATACAGCAACTTGTTAACCAATTTAGAAATCAACTTATCGTGGTATTTTGGATCGGGATTAACTTTTCTTTTAGGGATATTTCCTTTTCTTGCCATAAATTATCTCTCAATGATTACTTCTTTTTTGCACCGTATTTAGAACGACTCTGTTTTCTGTTTGCGACACCCTGACTGTCTAAGGTTCCACGAACAATATGATAACGAACCCCAGGAAGATCTTTCACACGACCTCCACGAATCAGAACCACTGAATGCTCTTGAAGATTATGACCTTCTCCTGGAATATAACCTGTAATCTCCATACTATTCGTCAATCGAACACGGGCAACTTTACGCAAAGCAGAGTTTGGTTTTTTTGGAGTTGTTGTATAAACACGAACGCAAACCCCTCTTTTTTGAGGACATTTCTCCAAAGCGGGCGCACTCGTTTTTATGATGACTTTTGAACGACCTTTTCGAACCAATTGATTAATCGTAGGCATATACTCACTTTTCAGCTGTCAGCAACATTCTGCAGCCTATTTACAAAAAACAGCTCACAATTAAAAATTGTCAGCTTGTTGACTAAAATTTAGTTATTCCAAAGGGTTACAATGGTAATCCTAAGGGTTAGAAAAAAGAGTGCGTTATGTAGCAGAAACAAAAAAAACTGTCAACGAATTTACCTTTTAAATTTGAGTAAGAGAAAGTATTTACAAATTTAAAGCATTCATTTGCAAACTCTTGGCTCCTCCGCATTTACAAAGATCCGGTTTTAAGATTTTCTTCATTTTCTCTTCCGGCCACCTCTTCAACCATAATTCTCATATCCCTATATTTTTTTAATCCTGTTCCCGCTGGAACCAAGCGTCCCATAATTACATTTTCTTTCAGACCATTCAGATAATCGATTCTTCCGCTCACCGCTGCCTCAGTTAAAACCCTCGTCGTCTCTTGGAACGAGGCTGCCGAGATGAAACTTTCAGTGGTCAGAGAGGCCTTGGTAATTCCCAACAACATCGGCTCCCCAACGGCCGGTTTCCCACTCTTCTTTTTGACTTTTTCATTCTCACCCTCAAAATGGGATCTTTCGACCTGCTCATCAATCAGGAAAGTGGTATCACCAGGATCTTTGATTCGGACACGTCGGAGCATTTGTCTGACAATCACTTCAATATGCTTGTCATTGATTTTAACCCCTTGCAGGCGATAAACTTCCTGGATTTCATCGACGAGATATTTGGCAAGCTCTTTTTCGCCTAGAACCCGGAGAATATCGTGAGGATTGGCAGATCCATCCATCAAAGGCTCTCCGGCACGGACACGATCCCCTTCACGAACTGCAATATGTTTTCCTTTTGCAATGAGATATTCTTTTGGTTCACCTACTTCCGGAGTAATCACTACCTTCCGTTTTCCTTTGGTATCTTTTCCAAAACTGACCACTCCATCGATCTCACTGATGATTGCCGACTCTTTCGGTTTTCGAGCTTCAAAAAGTTCAGCCACTCGGGGAAGACCTCCGGTAATATCTTTTGTTTTGGTCGTTTCACGAGGAATTTTTGTAATAACATCACCGGCAACCACTTTCTCACCATCGGCGACAACAATATTTGCACCAATCGGAAGAAGATAGCGCGATTCAGTGGTTGAATTTGGAAGCCTTTTTGTTTTTCCAGATTCATCTTTGATGGAAACACGAGGTCTAAAGTCGGTCTGTTTGGATTCAATAATAACTTTACGCGAAAGTCCGGTCACTTCGTCGACCATTTCCTGCATCGTGACCCCTTCAAGAATATCACCATATTTTACGATCCCCTCGACTTCAGTCAAAATCGGAATCGTATACGGATCCCATTCGGCCATCAATGTGCCTGAAGCAATTTTTTGGCTATCTTTGACAAGTAATCGGGCACCGTAGTTTAATTTGTATCTTTCACGCTCTCTTCCGGAATCGTCAACAATCGCAAGCTCTCCATGACGATTCATGACAGTCAAACTTCCCTCTTTATTGACAACCGTGGTTACATTAATAAAATTGACGATCCCTTCATTTCTATTTTCTAGAGTGGACTGTTCTGCACGTCTCGAAGCAGCTCCACCGATATGGAAAGTTCTCATTGTCAGCTGGGTTCCCGGTTCACCGATCGACTGCGCGGCAATAACACCGACGGTTTCCCCAAGATTGACCATTTTTCCCCGAGCCAAATCGCGTCCATAACATTTTACGCAAATCCCTCTTTTCGACTGACAGGTCATTCCCGAACGAATCTTCAACTTCTCAAGACCCGATTCTTCGATCACAATCACTTTTGCCTCATCAATTTCTTCACCTGCCTTGACCAAAATCTCATCATTAATCGGATCATGAATATCTTCGAGAGCCACGCGGCCCAGAATACGATCTCCCAGCGGCTCAATCACTTCCCCCCCTTCGACAAGAGGGGTGATTTCAATTCCATCCAAGGTTTTACAGTCAACTTCAGACACGACCATATCTTGTGCAACATCGACCAATCGTCGGGTGAGATATCCGGAATTCGCAGTTTTCAGGGCGGTATCGGCCAGACCTTTTCTTGCTCCGTGGGTGGAGATAAAATATTGAAGAACCGTCAATCCTTCCCGGAAGTTCGCGGCAATCGGGGTTTCAATAATTTCACCGGACGGTTTTGCCATCAAGCCTCGCATTCCTGCCAGCTGCCTCATCTGCTGGGCAGAACCTCTCGCACCTGAATCAGCCATAATGTAAATTGGATTAAAGGAAGGCATCGTTTTAGCATTTCCTTTTTCGTCGGAAATGGAATCGACACTCATCTCTTTCAACATGTCACCTGCAACCGTTTCGGTAGTCTGAGCCCAGATGTCAACAATCTTGTTGTATCTTTCACCGTCGGTAATGAGTCCTTCGATGTACTGATCTTCAACTTCTTTGACCTCTTTATAGGCAGCATTCAAATGCTTTGTCTTGCTGCTTGGAATTTTCATGTCGTTGATGGAAATCGAAATTCCGGCTTGCGTAGAAAAACGGAATCCCAAACTTTTCAGACGATCAGCAAGCAAAACCGTTTCTTTGTTTCCGCATTGACGATAAGCCCGATCAACCAGATCCGCGATCAATTTTTTATCCATGACTTTATTGATGTAACTGAATGGAATCTTGCTTGGAATGATCTCATAAAGAAGAATCCTTCCAACGGTTGTCTCAACCAGCTTGGAATCCATTCTGACTTTAATTTTTGCATGCAAATCAATCGAGGAACTGTCGTAGGCAATTCTCACTTCTGTTGGGTTGGAGAAAATTCTTCCTTCCCCTTTTGCATAAACTCGCTCGCGGGTGAGATAATAAATTCCGAGAACCATATCCTGGGTTGGAACAATGATCGGCTTTCCGCTCGCGGGTGAGAGGATATTGTTCGTACTCATCATCAATACTCGCGCCTCTACCTGCGCCTCGATGGAAAGGGGAACGTGAACCGCCATCTGGTCACCATCGAAGTCTGCGTTAAAAGCGGCGCAAACAAGAGGATGAAGCTGAATCGCCTTTCCCTCAATCAACACCGGTTCAAAGGCCTGGATTCCCAGGCGGTGGAGTGTCGGAGCGCGGTTCAACATGACTGGATGTTCGCGAATGACCTCTTCCAAAACATCCCAAACCTCAGCCTTCTGTTTTTCAACCATTTTTTTGGCGCTCTTGATCGTAGTGACATAACCACGCTGCTCAAGCTTGCTGTAAATAAAAGGTCGGAACAGTTCAAGTGCCATCAACTTGGGAAGACCGCATTGATGGAGTTTCAAATCGGGACCTACGACGATCACTGAACGACCGGAATAATCGACCCGCTTACCCAAAAGGTTTTGACGGAAACGTCCCTGCTTTCCCTTGATCATATCGGAAAGAGAGCGGAGCGGCCTGCGATTCGGGCCGGTAAAGACTTTCCCACGTCGACCGTTATCAAAAAGTGCATCCACCGACTCTTGAAGCATTCTCTTTTCGTTACGAATAATAATTTCGGGAGCATTCAGCTCTTGCAATCTTTTGAGACGGTTATTTCGGTTGATCACACGACGATACAGATCATTCAAATCACTGGTGGCAAATCTTCCCCCTTCGAGTGGAACCAAAGGACGTAAATCGGGAGGAATTACCGGAACTACATCAAGCATCATCCACTCAGGACGGTTTCCAGAATCACGCAATGCCTCAAGAACTTTCAAACGTTTTGCAATTTTTTTCTTGATCGCCTCGGAATTGGTTTTTCCCATCTCTTTCCGAAGCTTTTTCGCCAACTCATCGAGATCAATTTTTTTCAATGCTTCGAGAATTGCCTCTCCGCCCATCTTTGCTACAAATGTTCCACCTGCTTCTTGTCTTACTTTTTGATATTTTTCTTCTGAAAGAATTTCCCCTTCAGTCAAGTTGGAGGCACCTGGGTCAGTAACCATATAGGATTCGCAATAAAGAACTTTCTCCAAATCTTTTAAGGTAATATCGAGAATCGTACCGATTCTGGAAGGGAGACTTTTCAAAAACCAGATATGGGCGACTGGAGTCGCAAGGTTGATATGCCCCATCCTCTCTCGACGCACTTTGGACTGGATGACTTCTACACCGCACTTTTCACAGACAATTCCGCGATGTTTCATCCGCTTATATTTACCGCAATTACATTCGTAATCTTTGACGGGGCCAAAAATTTTCGCGCAAAAAAGCCCTTCTCTTTCAGGCTTGAAGGTACGATAGTTGATGGTTTCCGGCTTCTTCACCTCTCCATAAGACCAAGATCGGATCAGTTCTGGTGAGGCGAGCCCGATTTTGATGGCTGAAAATGAAAGAGGATCTTTGGGTTTTTCAAAAAAGGCTTGGATATCCAAGGGACTTTCTCCTTTTGGTCGTATCTCGTGAAACGTATTTCGTATCCCATCTTAAGCAACGAGATACGAATACGAAATACCAAGTACGCCTTACGCTCCCTCAACCAACTGTATATTGAGAGCCAAACTTTGTAATTCTTTGATTAAAACGTTGAACGATTCAGGCAATCCGGCCTCTAAGGTGTTATTTCCCTTTACAATCGCTTCGTACATTCGGGTTCTACCGATCACATCATCTGATTTGACGGTGAGAAACTCTTGCAAGGCGTACGCAGCCCCATAAGCTTCCATCGCCCACACTTCCATTTCTCCAAGTCTCTGTCCACCGAACTGGGCTTTACCACCGAGCGGCTGTTGTGTGACAAGCGAATACGGACCGATACTTCGGGCATGAATCTTGTCATCGACCAGGTGATGCAGCTTGAGGATATACATCATTCCAACCGTCACCGATTGGTCAAAAGCTTCACCGGTTTTGCCGTCAAAAAGGGTAACCTGACCACTTTGAGGTAGTTCTGCAAAATCAAGCAACTGCTTAATTTCCTCTTCTTTCGCTCCGTCAAAAACAGGGGTTGCAGCATAAACGCCATCTTTAAGGTCGTGTGCCAACTCCATCAATTCTTTTTCAGACATTTCATCCAGATATTGGTTGATATCTTTTGAGGAGTAGATCTTTTTGAGGAACGTCTTGATATTTTCACTGTTGTTTTTCAACTCGATCAACTCTCCGATTTTTTGCCCCAACCCTCTTCCCACCCAACCAAGATGGGTTTCAAGAATCTGTCCGACGTTCATTCGGGAAGGAACTCCAAGAGGATTTAAAACGATATCAACCGGGGTTCCGTCTTCCATATATGGCATATCTTCGTGCGGTAAAATTCTGGAAATAACCCCTTTATTTCCATGACGACCGGCCATTTTATCACCGACAGAAATTTTTCGTTTGATCGCCACGTAAACCTTGACCATCTTGATAACGCCAGGAGGAAGCTCATCCCCCTTTTTCACCTTGTTTACCTTTTGGTCATAAACCATTTTCACAAAATCGATTTGTTCTTCCATTCCATCAAGAATTTCTTGCAATTCGGTTTCAACCTCTTCTCCCCCGGAAATAGTAATCTCACTCCACTTTTCAATCGGCATTTTCAAAAGCGCATCTTCAGTGATCGACTTTCCTTTGGCGAGATAAACCTTGTCAGTCGCATCATCCGCAACCTTACTTGTCGACACCTTGCCCACAAGAATCGGTTTCAATTTTTTTACCGTTGATTCTTGAACGATGCGAATTTCATCTTGCAAATCTTTATGAAGTTTTCCGGTCTCTTTATCCTGGATATCTTTTGCTCTTTCGTCGAGCTCAGCCCCTTCACGTGAAAAAACCTGGGCATCAATAATCGTACCGGAAACGCCCGGTGGAACTCGCAAAGAAGTATCTTTCACATCTCCCGCTTTTTCACCGAAAATGGCGCGAAGCAGTTTTTCTTCGGGAGAAAGTTGGGTTTCACCTTTCGGTGTAATTTTGCCCACCAGAATATCTCCCGGATTTACCTCGGCACCAATCCGAATCATTCCGGAATCATCGAGATCTTTCAACGCCTCTTCTCCGACGTTCGGAATATCACGGGTAATTTCTTCTTTCCCCAATTTGGTATCTCTTGCGACACACTCAAACTCTTCAATATGAATGGAGGTAAACACGTCATCCATCACCAATCGTTCGGAAATGAGAATAGAATCTTCGAAATTGCACCCAGCCCAAGGCATAAACGCAACCAAAACGTTCTGCCCCAAAGCCAACTCACCCCGCTCAGTTGCAGGACCATCGGCGACGACATCTCCCTGTTTTACCTTGTCTCCAACTCGAACAATCGGTTTTTGGTTGATACAGGTATTTTGATTGGATCGGCGATACTTGATCAAATTATAAATGTCTACTTCAGAGCCAAGATCTTTTTTGGATACCTTGGAAGCTTTAATCACAATTCTTGTTGCATCGACCGACTGGACAACCCCATCCCGCTTTGCAACCACGGTGACACCCGAATCTTGGGCAACTTTTCCCTCAATACCGGTACCGACAATGGGAGAAGCGGTTCTCATCAATGGAACTGCCTGTCGTTGCATGTTCGATCCCATCAACGCTCGGTTCGCATCGTCATGTTCCAAAAATGGGATCAGGGAGGCAGCAATTGAGACAAGCTGATTGGGAGAAACGTCCATCAGATTGACATCTTGAGCCTGTGCATTCACAAACTCCCCATTTTTTCGGCAAGAGACAAGCTCGGTGGTAAAATGCCCTTTTGGATCAAGAGCAGCATTTGCCTGGGCAATATAATATCCCTCTTCATCGAGAGCTGAACAATAGACCACCTCATCACTGACACGCCCCTCTTTCACCCGACGATAAGGGGTTTCAATAAAACCAAATTCATTGACTCGTGCAAACGCAGAAAGGGAGGCAATCAAACCGATATTTGGACCTTCAGGTGTTTCAATGGGACAAATTCTTCCATAGTGGGTGGCATGAACGTCACGGACCTCAAATCCTGCCCGTTCACGGGTAAGACCGCCGGGTCCCAAGGCGGAAAGTCTTCGCTTATGGGTCACCTCCGAAAGGGGATTGGTTTGATCCATGAACTGCGAAAGCTGACTTGAACCAAAAAACTCTTTTACAACCGCCGAAACCGGTTTCGGATTAATCAAATCATGAGGCATCAAGGTTTCAATATCTTGCAGGCTCATTCTTTCCTTGATCGCTCTCTCCATTCGAATCAAACCGATTCGATACTGGTTTTCTAAAAGCTCTCCAACTGCACGGATACGACGATTTCCGAGATGATCAATATCATCCACCTGTCCGATTCCATCTTTCAAATTGACGAGATATTTTACCGTATCAAGAATATCTTCTTTACGAAGCGTGGTAATTTCGAGCGGAACATCATAGTTGAATTTATGATTGATTTTTAATCTTCCAACCTTCGAGAGATCGTAGCGATCGGGATTGAAGAAAAGATTTTCAAAAAAACTTTGAGCCGTTTCTGGAGTAGAAGGATCCCCCGGTCTCAAGCGTTTGTAAATTTCCAGAATTGCTTCCTGGGAAGATTTTACCTTATCAATTAAAAGAGTATTCCGGATGTAGGGACCGACATTGAGATTATCAATATAAAGAAGTTCAACGGATTCAATTTTTCTTTTCTTAATCTCATCCCACTTTTCTTCGGTCAGAACTTCATTGCATTCTAAAATCACTTCCCCGGTTTCCTTGTTAATCACATCATGCGCGGAAACCCTTCCCAAAATTTCTTCCAATTCAACCGGAATTTCCTTGATTTTGGCAGCAGCAAACTTTTCAAGAACCTGTTTGGTAAATTTTCTCCCCTTTTTAACCAAAACCTCATCTGTTTTGGGATGCTTGATATCTCTGACTGCTCTTTGAAACAGAAGCAATTCAGGTTCAACTGATTTATAAACCGCCTTGCCATCGTAGGAAATTTTTTCTGATTTATAGAAAAAATTCAAAACCTCTTCATCGGTCAAACCCAACGCCTTCACCAAAACAGTGACCGGCATTTTTCTCCGACGATCAATTCGAACATACAAAATATCTTTTGGGTCAAACTCAAGATCAAGCCACGATCCACGATAAGGGATCATTCTTGCAGAGTAGAGCAGCTTTCCAGAAGAGTGCGTTTTTCCCTTGTCATGTTCAAAGAAAACCCCTGGAGAGCGATGCAATTGAGAAACAACAACTCTTTCAGTTCCGTTGACAATAAAAGTGCCAGTTTCGGTCATGAGAGGAATTTCACCGAAATAAACCTCTTGTTCTTTTACATCTCGGATTGAGCGGGCACCGGTTCCCTCATCAACATCCCAAACCACCAGACGAACCACCACTTTTAGAGGAGCAGCAAAAGTCATCCCACGCTCACGACATTCATTCATGTCGTAATTCGGCTTTTCGAAATGATAATTGACAAACTCAAGCGAGGCGGTCTGGTTAAAGTCTTTAATCGGAAAAACGCTCTTAAAAACCCCTTGTAAACCGTTATCCTGTCTTTCCTCAGATGGAACGTGAAGTTGTAGAAATTTATTATATGAGTCGAGCTGAACTTCTATAAGATTTGGAATCTCAATAACGTTTTTAATTCGAGAAAAATTACGTCTCAAACGTTTATTCATGAGTTCTGACATAACTTTTTATACTCCAGTCCTAAAACAGATAAAGAGTTGTTGGTGAAATCAGAAGAAAAACTTCACAAGCATGGATGACGGGTCAAGACTTTCTCATCCCATGATCCATCTATCAATACCTTCTCTACTTAATCTCAACTTTAGCGCCAACCTTTTCAAGTTGAGCCTTGAATTTGGCAGCATCTTCTTTATTGACCGCTTCTTTAAGGGTTTTAGGAGCAGCTTCAACCAAATCTTTAGCTTCTTTCAAACCAAGACCGGTAATAGCTCTCACCTCTTTAATCACATTGATCTTGTTATCCCCTGAAGATGCCAAAACCACAGTGAACTCGGTCTTCTCTTCTGCCGGAGCAGCACCTGCAGCAGCACCACCAGCAGCAGCCACTGCCACTGGAGCGGCGGCTGAAACCCCGAATTTTTCTTCGAGTTTTTTAACAAGGTCTGAAACCTGAAGCAAAGTCATGCTCTCTAAGGTTTCCATGATATCTTCTTGACTGACGATCGACATATTTCCTCCTGAAAATAGTTAACAAAATTATGACTGTTTTTTATCCCGAACAGCTGCCAAAGCGTAAACCAGCTTTCGAGAAACTCCTGTTAAAGCATTTACCAACTTCTGAGGTGGACTCATCAACGAACCAAGCAATTTGGAAAGCAGCTCTTCCCGAGAAGGAAGCTTTGACAAAGCATCAATCTGCTGATGATCCAAAACCTTTCCTGACAACATCCCCACCCGTATTTTCAACTTTTCAACTTCTTTGGAAAACTTGACCAATGCCTTGGCAGGCGCAACCGGATCACCTGAAGCGGTAATCACCGCCGTCGTTCCGGCAAAATAGGTTTTAAGAGCAACCAATTCGGTATCTTCCACCGCTCTTTGAGCCAAAGTGTTTTTAACCACCTTCATTTCAGCCTGGTTGTCTCGCAGAGAACGACGCAAATTAGTCACCTCAGCAACCGTCAAACCACAATAATCTGCCAAAATAGTCAGCTCCGCTTTTTTGAAGCGATCTGACAACTCTTTTACCATCTGTTCTTTTTCTGACCTTTTCACGATTTACCTTCCTATTTTCTTGATAAGACCTATCCAACCCTTTCTGATCTCAGAAAGAAATGGAGAGATTAAACAAACATCGTTTTATGCATGAATAGATATCGGATCGACTTTCACTCCAGGACCCATCGTTGAGGAGATTGAAACAGTTTTCAAATAAACCCCTTTTGAGGCAGCAGGCTTCAACTTCACCACATCATCGATAAGAGCTCGCAGATTATCCATCAACTTTTCAGCTCCAAAAGAATGCCTGCCGACAGGGGCATGAATAATTCCGGACTTATCCGTTCGAAATTCAACTTTTCCAGCCTTGTTTTCCTTCACCGCTTTTTCAATCTCAAAAGTAACCGTTCCCACTTTCGGATTTGGCATGAGACCACGAGGTCCCAAAACTTTTCCTATCTTACTTACCTGACCCATCATATCGGGAGTTGCAATCACCTTATCAAACTCCATCCACCCTCCCTGAATTTTTTCTATCAACTCATCAGAACCGACATAATCTGCCCCAGCCTGAGTCGCCTCTTTTTCCTTCTCTCCTTTTGCGAAAACCAGAACACGAACAGACTTTCCCAATCCATGGGGAAGAGAAACAGCCCCTCTCACCATTTGATCCGATTGCTTCACATCCACTCCCAAACGAATCGCAATATCAACTGTCTCGTCAAACTTGGCAACCTTATAACCAGCAACCAATTGACACGCTTCTCGTAAAGAGTACTTCTTGTCTGAATCAATGGATGTAATTGCCTGCTTATATTTTTTTCCACTCATAATTAAACTTTCCCAGCTAAGAAGCTGTCAGCATTCAGCTGTCAGCTTGAATGAGAGAGCTGACAGCTGAATGCTGACAGCCAAACACCCCTAAATTATATCAATTCCCATACTTCGGGCAGTTCCCATTACCGTCTTCATCGCCCCTTCGAGATCCTTGGCATTCAAATCGGGCATTTTCAACTTCGCGATCTCTTCAACCTGCGCTTTTGTCACCTTGCCAACTTTTTCTTTATTTGGAACTCCCGAACCTTTTTCAGCCTTTGCCGCTTTCATAAGCAAAACGGAAGCCGGAGGGGTTTTATAGGTAATCGAAAAAGAGCGATCGGCATATACCGTCACAATACAGGGAATAATCAAACCAGCCTGCTTTTGTGTTGCCGCGTTGAACTGTTTGCAGAATTCCATGATATTCACCCCCTGCTGACCTAAAGCCGGACCAACGGGAGGAGCTGGATTTGCCTGCCCTGCAGGACATTGAAGCTTTACCTGACCTATCACTTTTTTAGCCATCTGTCTTAATCCTCTTCTTGATTGAGTAAATATTTTTTTTCAAATCGAATCTTGCCAGCCAACCCCCTCGGAAAGAAAGGGGATACAAATACTATTCTTTAATTAAAATCAATTCTTTTCTACTTGGATAAAATCAAGCTCAATAGGAGTAGCCCGACCAAAAATAGAAACCAGCACCTTCAATTTCCCTTTTTCAACATTCACCTCTTCCACCACCCCATTAAACGTCGCAAAAGGACCATCAATCACCCGAACAGACTCCCCTTTTTCAAAACTCATCTTCGGCTTTGGACGCAAAGTCCCTTCATCAATCTGCTGGGCAATCCTCATCACCTCTTCTTCAGGAACCACAGGAGGAGTGGTACTGTTACCGACAAAACCGGTAATTTTGGGAGTTCCCTTGACGACATGCCACGTTTCATCATTCAAAGCCATTTTTACCAAAATATAACCTGGAAAGAATTTACGGGTGGTGGTTTTACGAACCCCTTTTTTCATCTCAACCACACTTTCGGAAGGGATCAAAATTTCTCCAAAAAACTTTTCCTTGCGAAGAGACCGAATACGTTCCTCGAGCGCCTGCTTTGCCTTTTGCTCAAAGCCGGAATAAGTATGAACCACGTACCACTGATGCGTTTGATCGGTCATAAACTTTTATAACTCCAGAAAACTTCTTGTTAAAGTTCCCCAAATAGTATCGAAAACAAATAATAAGACTGCAGCAATTCCAACCATGACAATAATTACCCCGGTTGAAACAAGCGTCTCCTTTCTCGTTGGCCAAGTCACCTTACCCAACTCGGAAACCACCTCTCCTCCAAACTCATTCACCTTACCATTTTTCTTTAATGCTAAAAAAACAACCAAACCTACAATAAAAGCAAGAATCTCCGGGAGAGGAACCGGCCAAGACTCCTGAACCGGAAGTCTGAAATAATCCCAGATTGCGTTCAAAAAAAGCCTGAACAACAACCAGGCAAGAATTCCAGCCCCACCGATCGAAATATCCAGCCATTTTTTATTCTGACTCATATCAACCTTTTACAGGGGAGACAGGAGTCGAACCTGCGACCCGCGGTTTTGGAGACCGCTGCTCTACCAACTGAGCTACTCCCCTAAATCTCATCCGTTTATAAACCCCACCTCAAACAAACAGCTCAATTATTTTGTCTCTTTATGATCCGTGTGCTTGCGACAAAACTTGCAATATTTTTTAAAATTCAATCGGTCAGGGGTTTTAGTCTTGTTTTTGGTGGTTGAATAATTTCTGTTTTTACAACCTGTGCACTCTAACTGGATAATAGACCTCATAAAAATTCCTTATATTTCATTTTCTCCGCTTTCGGCTCGAACACCATTTTCTAAATCAAAAAATCAAGAAACAGCATTGGAAAACAGAGACAAAACCAACAAATCAACCCTTAAGCCCACGATCAGAATCGAACTGATGACCTTCTCCTTACCATGGAGATGCTCTACCGACTGAG
>CAZSRQ010000024.1:0-23255 GCA_964609335.1 uncultured Pseudomonadota bacterium | reverse complement strand
GGTTGCTGGGCAACATGAGGATGTTCAGCACCTGGATAAACTTTCAATTTTTTTAGGATTTGTTTGCTTAAAGCGGTATGTGGAAGCATTCCCTTGACCGCTCGAACGATCAATTCTTCCGGCTTTCTTTTCAGCATTTCTTCTGCGCTGTATTCTTTTAATCCACCGATATAGCCGGAATGTTTGTAATAGATTTTATCGGTCAGCTTTTTTCCGGTGAGTTTCACTTCAGCGGCATTGATGATGACCACAAAATCACCGGTATCGACATGAGGAGTATAGGTTGTTTTGGTTTTTCCACGAAGAATTCTTGCAATTTGGGTTGCGGCTCGACCGAGAACTTTTCCTTTTAAATCGATTAAAACCCATTCTTTTTTGATTTCATTCTTTTTGGCACTATACGTTTTCATATATTTTTTAAACCAGTATGAAGTTAATAAACGAATTACTTTAGAAGCGGCGTACATTAGAAGAGATATTCTGCCTTTGTCAAGGAAGTTTCAGCTTACCATCCAAAAAATTCTTTACAGGCCAACTCTAATTCCTCTTGTTTATTAGAGGATAAGCTTCCCAAATGCTTTTTAAACCTTTCATTATCCCATGCCAAAAACTGATCAACCAAAATCATTGAGTCAACTTCAAGCCCTGCCTCCTCTTTTGGCAAAAAAACCCGAAGGGGAAAAGCATCTTTTGTAACGTTTTTGGAGGTGATCGGGAGAATGACTGTGGAGGGATGTTTGATAGCATTCAAAGAATCGTCTTGTATTACGACACAAGGGCGGATTTTTCCAGGTTTTGTACCGAGACGAGGGTTTAGATCAATCAGATAAGTCGACCAACGTTTTATTTCTATTTGATTCTGGTCGCTGTCGATAGAGGAGCCCATATCTGATTTGCTTTCTTTGATTCTTTCCGGATTTTTAGAGAGGCATTTGCCAGTCGCGAGGCACGTTCTTTGTTTTGTAGAATTTGTTGGAGGGTGTGAACTCCTTCCATAATGACCGCTTTTTTGCTGGGAAATCCCAACTTGTTCTTTAAGAGAGTGATTTCATGGTCTTCTTCCGAGCTGATTTGAATGGTGGTAGCCACTTTCATGATCCTCGGATCTTAATTCACCGATTGACAATTGTCAAAACAATTGTATTAACAATTGTTTTTTAAAGGGTCACTTCAAGAGATTCTTCAATGTTTTTTACAAAGTGTAGTTCTAGTTTCCCCTTTGTTTTTGTTTTTGGGGTTTTTGCCGAAAGAATCACCTTCTTAAATCCCAATCTTTCAATCTCCGCTAATCGAAGCTCTGTCTGCCCCACCGGTCGTATCTCGCCGCTCAAGCCCGACTCTCCCAAAAAGACGGTTCCCTGGGGGATCGGCTTTCCACGATGGCTGGAGGCCAAAGCAGCCAAAATCCCCAAGTCAGATCCGGGTTCGGTCAGTTTTAAACCTCCGACGACATTCGTGAAGATATCCTGATCGGCAAAGGAAAGGCCGACCTTCTTTTCCAAAATGGCGACGAGGAGGGCCAGGCGGTTTCCATCGACTCCAATCGATACCCGGCGTGGATTTCCGAAGTTTGAGGAGGTGACGAGGGTTTGGACCTCCACTAAAAACGGCCGAGTCCCCTCCAAGCTTGAAACGACGGCTGATCCGGGAGCCATCTCCGCAGAGTCCGATAAAAAGAGGGCGGAAGGGTTTTTGACTGCGATGAGTCCCTGGCTTGCCATTTCAAAAACGCCGATTTCGTTGGTCGATCCAAAGCGGTTTTTATTGGTTCGCAGAAGTCGATAACTCAACCCTTTATCCCCTTCAAAATAGAGGACGGTATCGACCAGATGTTCCAACACCTTTGGCCCTGCAATCATCCCTTCTTTGGTCATATGGCCGACGAGCCAGGTTGAAAATCCGTGCGTTTTGGTCAGATAAAGAAGCTTTCCTGCGCATTCCCTTACTTGGGTGAGCGATCCGGGAGCCGACTCAAACTCCGGTAGAAACATCGTCTGAATCGAGTCAACAATGAGCAGCTTTGGTTTTATTTTTTCAACCGCCTCAACGACATTTCGAAGATTGTTTTCGGCAAGAACAAAAAGCTGTTTTGAAGTGACTCCCAGCCGATCCGCTCTCAGTTTGATTTGGCTGGCAGACTCTTCCCCGGAAACATAGAGAACTGCCCCCTGTTTGGCGACTGCTCCAAGCATTTGCAGGACCAGTGTTGATTTCCCAATTCCAGGATCCCCACCCAGCAATATCAGGGAGCCTGGAACAATCCCCCCTCCGAGCAAACGATCGAGTTCTTCTTCCCCGGAGGAGAAACGATCGGAGGATTCCCTCGAAACCTCTCCAATCGGAAGCGGTTGGGAGTTCAAGGTCAAAAAGCTTGAATCTTGATAACGGGTGGCGGTGGGAGTACTCGTGTAGTTTTCTTCGGCAAAGCTGTTCCATTGGTTGCAATCGGGGCATTTTCCGAGCCATTTTGCTGATTGAAATCCACAATTTTGACAGGAAAAAACGGTTTTGGTTTTCGACACTTTGAACCCCTTTTCAGTTCCCCTGATAATGATAGGGAAGCTTTGATTGAATGATCAACTCTCTCTACCATCCTTTTTTATGTCAACCGATAGAAGTTTTCAAATACTTGTCATTTCTATTTAAAAAATGTAGGGCTCAATCCTTTTTCAATATGACAGATTCTAATCCTCCACAAAAGAAAAGCTCCATTCGTTCCACCGCTATTATTGTCACCACGGCGATGCTCTCCTTTATTTCCTTTTGGCGCGCCGGGGCGATTGTGCTTTGCGATCTGGGTTCTTCCGCTTTTTATGCGGGAGGGATTGCCGAGCAGGCGATCGGGAAAGCGGCTCCCTGGTTTATTCTCGGGATTATGCTGTTCTCGAACTGTGTCCGGTTGGTCTATATTGAGTCGTGCACCCTTTTTGTCCGGGGAGGGGTTTATAAGGTTGTCAAACGGGCGATGGGAGGAACCCTTGGAAAACTTTCTGTCTCAGCCCTGATTTTTGATTATATTTTAACCGGCCCAATTAGTGCAGTGGCTGCGGGTCAATATTTGGTCAGTTTTTTGAATGAACTTACTCTCTATTTTAATCTTCCTCTCCATTTTGATCGAAATACCTTTTCTGCACTTTTTGCGGTGATCGTGATTCTTTACTTTTGGCGGAAAAATATTATCGGAATCGAAGAGTCGAGCGATAAGGCGTTAAAAATCCTGATCGCAACTGCCATCGTGGGAGCGGTCGTCATTGCCTTGAGCATCGCGACCGTTTGGATTCGGGGATTTACCCTTCCGCCGATCCAACCGGTTTTAAATGAAGAATCTTTGGGATGGCTCAAAGGGTTTGAATGGGCAAAAACAATCCCACTGATCGGGATCATGATCGGGATGGGACATTCGCTTCTGGCAATGAGTGGCGAAGAATCACTCGCCCAGGTTTATCGTGAGATTGAAGCTCCCAAACTGAAAAATCTGAAAAAAGCGGCCATCCTCATCGGGGTTTTCAGTTTTCTTTTTACCGGAGTTATCACCTTTTTTGCGATGGTGATTATTCCGGATAATGTCCGAATGATTCAACACTCCGAGAATTTGATCGGCGGATTGGCGATGCATCTGATTGGCCCGGAGCCGTTTCGGCTTGTTTTGCATGGTTTTGTGGTTTTAGTCGGTTTTTTACTTCTATCAGGAGCGGTCAACACTTCTATCATTGGTTCTAATGGAGTTTTAAATCGCGTATCTGAAGATGGAGTTTTAACGGATTGGTTCCGAATTCCCCATAAACGATACGGCTCGACCAGTAACATTATCAATCTCATCGTCATTTTACAATTGGTCACGATTCTTATCTGTCGTGGAAATATTTATATTCTGGGAGAAGCTTACGCGTTCGGTGTTGTCTGGAGTTTTACCTTTAAAACCCTGGCGATGTTGATTTTGCGTTTCAAAGATAAAACTCCCAGAGAATGGAAAGTGCCGTTGAATATTCCGATTGGAAAAACCGAAATCCCGATTGGGCTCGGATTGATTTTTCTGGTTCTTTTTAGTTTTGCCATTATCAATCTTTTCACTAAAACAGTCGCAACGACGTGGGGGATCACTTTCAGTATTGGCTTTTTTATTCTGTTTACGATTTCCGAGAAAATTAACCGGAAACATCGAAAAGTGTTGGTGCTCGGTCATGATCACGATATTGAATATGAAGAAAAAGTGAATTTGCGACTCGAAGAAACTTTAAGTCCTGCCTGTTGTGGACTAACCGCATCCCGAAGAATTTTAATTACCGCCCGAGATCCTCACAATCTTTATCATGCCAAAAAGGTTCTAGAAGAGTTCGATCCCGATACAACCGATTGCATTATCATGACGGCGAAAATGACTCGACCTTATGAAATTGAAGGGGATATGGCTACTTTATATCCTGAAGAACAATCGCTTTTGACCTATGTGGTGAACTTAGCTGAAACAGCAGGTAAAAAAGTAACTCCGATTTTGGTTTCTGCCAAAGACCCACTCTTTGCTATTTCTAAAGTAGCGAGTGAGTTAGAGGTGGATGAAATTGTGGTGGGTCGCTCGGAAAAAATGAGCGCTGAACATCAGTTGGAAACTCTAGCGATGTCTTGGGGTGCTCTCCAGGGGCATATCCCCAAAGGGATCAAGATTCGGGTGATTTGGGAGGGGAGAGAGTTGACGTATCAGATTTAGAAGTCAGAAAACAGGAGACAGAAATCAGAAGGGGAAAATGAAAAGACGAGAATGAAAAGACAGGAATTAAAAAACGGGAATGAAAAAACGGGAATGAAAAAACAGAAAAACTCTCTGTTTCTCCGCGCCTGCTTTCGGGAAAAAACCGAACGGACTCCGATCTGGATTATGCGGCAGGCCGGTCGTTATCTCCCTGAATACCGAAAAGTCCGTGAGAAGGTTTCTTTTCTGAAACTTTGTAAAACCCCAGAACTTGCGGCGAAAGTGACTCTCCAGCCGATTGAGCTGTTGAAAGTCGATGCAGCCATTATTTTTTCAGATATTTTAATTGTCCCTGAAGCGATGGGGATGAAACTTTCGATCGAGGAAAAACAGGGGCCAAGGCTGAACCCGCCGATCCGACAAACCTCCGATTTAAAAAAAATCAAAATTCCCAAACCGGAAAAAGCCTATGATTATTTGGGAAATGCAATCCGATGGGTCAAAAAAGAGTTGAACGGAAAAGTTCCATTGATCGGATTTGCCGGCTCTCCCTGGACCCTGCTCGCTTATATGGTCGAAGGGCAGGGGAGCAAAGACTTTTTGCAGGTGAAAAAATTTGTTTATGACCAGAAAAAATCGGCTCATCAATTATTGGATTCACTCACCCGAGCGGTCAGCGATCTTTTGAATTACCAGATTGAATCAGGCGCTGAAGCAATCCAGATCTTTGATTCGTGGGGAGGGATTTTGTCCCGGGATGATTTTTTTGAGTTTTCTTTTCCTTATGTGCAGAAAGTGATTTCGAAGATAAAAAGAAAAAATATTCCGGTGATTTTTTTCGCGAAAGGAACCGGGCAACATTTGGAAAAAATCATTTCATGCGGTGCCGATGTGATTAGTCTCGACTGGACGATTGATTTGGGATGGGCCTCCTCGATTGCGAAAAATAAAGTTGCGCTGCAAGGCAATTTAGATCCTTGTCTGCTGTTTGCTTCACCAAAAAATATTCGGGAAGAGACAAAAAATATCCTCCGAAAAATTCCTGAAAATCAGAGCCATATTTTCAATTTGGGGCATGGAATTTTGCCTAAAACACCGGTTGAAAGTGTAAAAGAGATGATTCGATTCGTTAAATCTCAGCGTAAATCACCGCTTGAAATTTCATTCCCAAATAAGAGATGAGAGATAGATGTCTTTCTTAAAAGAAATCGATGTTGATTTACTCAAAAAATATAACCGGCCAGGACCGCGTTATACGAGCTATCCCACGGCACCATTGTTTAAGAAAGAATTTGGGGAAAAAGAATTTGAGGCGGAGATTGTGCAGACTAATCGGATCGGTTTGACAGATCTGACACGTCGGACAAGTCTAAGGCCGCTCTCTCTTTATTTTCATATTCCGTTTTGCGATACGCTTTGCTACTTTTGTGGTTGTACGATGCTCGTCACGCATGAGCGGCAGAAGATCAGTGAATATTTGACCTATCTTGAAAAAGAGATTGAAAAAATCAGCCGACTGGTAAATCCGAACAGAGTGGTCTCCCAGCTTCATTGGGGAGGGGGAACTCCCACTTATCTTCATCCCGATGAAATCAAACGGCTGGGTAATTTCATTCGCGAAAAATTTCCCAATTACGAAAAAGAGATCGAGGCGAGCTGCGAAATTGATCCTCGGGGATTAACGCGAGATCATCTTGCTGCTTTAAAAGAGGTTGGCTTTAATCGGGTTTCGATGGGGGTGCAAGATTTTACACCCGCCGTCCAAGCTGCAGTGAACCGGATTCAGCCAAGAGCGATGACCGAAGAAACAATCGATTGGGCACGGGAGCTCGGTTTCAAAAGCATCAATCTCGATTTGATCTACGGGCTTCCTCATCAGACCCTCTCGACGTTTGAGAAAACGCTCGATGAAATCATTGAAATCAATCCGGAACGATTGGCGGTTTTCAATTATGCGCATGTGCCATGGCTGAAAAAACATCAGACATTGATTCAGGAAAAAGATCTTCCGACTGCCGATGAAAGATTGATGATTTTAAAAATGACGATCGAAAAGCTCGGTCAGGCCGGATACCTTTATATCGGAATGGATCACTTCGCCAAACCAGAGGATGAGCTCGCCCTTGCGCAGAAAGAAAAAACGCTCTACCGAAATTTTCAAGGGTACTCCACCAAAGCGGGCTCTGATGTTTATGCCATGGGGATGAGCGCGATCAGCCAATTTGAAAATATTTATGCACAGAATCTGAAAACATTGCCGGATTATTATCGGGCGATTTCTGAAAACCGGTTTGCGACACAGGTTGGTTATCGTTTGAGTGTCGATGATCAGATTCGGAAAAAAGTGATTACAAGATTGATGTGCGATTTTGAACTCGATGAGCGTGAAATTGAAAAAGAGTGTGGCATTCAATTCGGGAAATATTTTGACGCAAGTTTGAAAAAGTTGAATCCCCTCATCCAAGACGGCCTTCTTTCCCGACAAGATCAGAAGCTGATTGTCAGCCCGATAGGACGTTTACTTATCCGAAATATTGTCATGAATTTTGACGCGTATCTTGACGCGGTTTCGAAAGAGAAACCGGTGTTTTCGAGGACGGTATAATGTAGGTGCGAATTTATTCGCACAAACATTTGTCGAATGAATTCGATCCTACAAATAACTGAAAAAATGGATAACTATATTGAAAAAATCTCATTCTGACAAACTTGGCATTGTTCTCTTCAACCTCGGCGGCCCCGATTCGCTCGATGCCGTAAAACCTTTTCTTTACAATCTTTTTCAAGATCCTGATATTTTCAATTTTCCGTTCAGCTTTATCGTCCGCAAACCGTTGGCTTATCTGGTTGCGTCGCTTCGTGCGCCGAAAAGCCGTGTTTATTTTGAATCGATGGGAGGGAAATCTCCGATCAAAGAATTGACCTTGGCGCAGGCGGCGGCTCTTGAAAAAAGTTTAATCTCCGAGATTTCGGTGAAAGTGGTGGTAGCGATGCGTTATTGGACCCCTTCGACCGACGATGCAATTCGAGAGCTGCAAAAAGAGGGAATTCGAAAGATTGTTTTTTTGCCGCTTTATCCGCAATATTCTTACACAACAACCCGTTCGAGTGTTCGATATTGGAAAGAGCGGTGCAAAAAATTGAAGGTGAAGTTTGATCAGGAAATTTTGATTGAAGATTATCATGATCATCCGATCTATATCCAATCGGTCGCCGAGCGGATTCGTCAAGCGGCCGAGAAATTTCCATCCGAAAACCAGAGTAAAATTCATCTTCTTTTTAGTGCGCATGGAATTCCGATCCGCGAGATTGCCCAAGGGGATCCTTATGAAACGCAGATCCGAAGGAGTGTGGAGCTGATTGTCAAAGAATTAGGGGATCTTTATCCTCATCATCTGTCTTACCAAAGTAAAGTCGGTCCTTTAAAATGGCTCGAACCGACGACTATTAAAACGATTGAGCGGCTGGCGGGAGAAGGAATTGAACATTTAATCGCCGTACCGATCAGTTTTGTTTCCGATCATTCGGAAACTCTTTACGAGTTGAAAAAGCAGTATGGAGAGTTGGCGATGAGGCTCGGGATCAAGCAGTATGAGCTGATGCCGGCGTTGAATGATTCGGATCTGTTTATTGGGGCGTTGAAATCTGTATTGATGAAAAAGCTGTAGGTTCGCACGGCTGTGGGAACCTACGGTTGGTAACTCACGTTACGCGATTTTTTGTAATTTTTTTGTAACTACTCAACTCGTCCAAAATTACTGTCATTCCTGCAGGCTTTTGGGCAGGAATCCCCCTCATTCAATTGTTGAGTAGGGGGATCCCCGAAAAAACCTTCGGGGATGACAATCATTGGGAATGACCGGAGTAGTTACAAAAAATCGCGTAACGTGAGTTAGTAATTTTATGAGAGTTGATGAAATTTCCGCTGTTATTTCCATCCTCAAAAAAGAGACTGAAAAATATATTCTCCCCTCGGTGAGTCAGATTGCTCTGTTGGAGAAAGATCGGCCGTTTCGTGTTTTAATTAGCTGTATTCTTTCTCTTCGAACGAAAGATGAAGTGACGTTTCCAGCATCCGAAAGACTTTTTAATCGAGCTCCCACTCTCGAAAGCTTATCCAGATTAGATCCGAAAGAGATTGAAAAAATCATTTTTCCGGTCGGGTTTTATAAAACGAAGGCGAAACAGATTCCAGAAATCTGTCGAAGGATTTTGAAAGAGTATGACGGAAAAGTTCCCGATGAAATCGATGAACTTTTAAAACTAAAAGGGGTTGGCCGAAAAACAGCAAATTTGGTGGTGACGCTCGGATATGGAAAAGAGGGGATTTGCGTCGATACGCATGTGCATCGAATCTCCAACCGGCTCGGTTTGGTTCAAACCAAGGATGCGAATCAGACTGAATTCAAATTACGGGAGATTTTGCCGAGAAAATATTGGATTGATTACAATGATCTGCTTGTTACTTGGGGACAGAATGTTTGTAAGCCGATTTCACCGTTTTGTTCGAGTTGTGGGATTGAGAAGTATTGTGAAAAAGTGGGTGTGAGAACGATGAGGTAGGGTCGAATTCATTCGACTAAAATTTTGTCGAATGAATTCGACCCTACAAAGAATTATTTCTCCTTTAAAAATCCATCCCGATATTCCCAAAGGATTGTTTTCCACTGAAATCCCTTTTCAGGATGTGCTGCATCAAGCTTTCCGGTTTTTTGAATGATTTGTCCATGACCTTCCCCCTCCATATTTTTAGTGGCAATTTCTTGTGCTTCGATCGCAGTCGAACCGGTCAACCAGAGAGCAATTTTTTCATTCCCTTTTTTGTCTTCGGTTTTGATCCAGTGAAGTTTTCCGTTTTCCCACTTTAGAAAGGTGACCGCTTCAGTCCATTTTCCGGGGGTATCCAAAAGAACCTTTATTTCCGGATGCCCATCTTTGTTCAGATCAACCAGGCTGCTTTTGGTAATTCGGGGGATTCCGGTCAGCGCGTTTCCCTGGATTCCTGCTTCGGTTGGAAGCGAAGTCGAAAAATCAAACCGATCGAGTTTTAAATAAGATCCATTTTTTTTTCGAACCACCAAAATTTGTGGGTGAAGTTTTTCCCGGTTTTTGATCGTTTCAGGATCGACTCCCGCAGACGCAGTTCCAGACGCGACAATCAGATCGGTTTGACCGGCTCGATCGAGATCGGTCTGGATTTGCAGATAATCATCCTGCCAGGTTTCTTTTGAGAAAGTCTGGGTGAGGGATTTGACTGAAGCAACAGGTGGGGGTTCAACCGGTTGTGAGGTCGGTTTTTCCGGTTCATTTTTTACAACCGCCGCCACTTTATTCGGTTTTTTAACCGGAGTTTTTCTGGAATGGGATTTTGAGTTTTGCCAAAACCAGATTGCTCCGCCAATCGCCGCGACAATCAGGGCGGTTTTCAGAAAATCTCTGCTCACATTGAATCGATAGTTTTTCGGTTTTTTCTTTGCCATAAAAAAAGGGAACGTGAGATTTTTCACGTTCCCCCTACAACTCAAGTGGGGCAATATTAATCTAACTTTCCGACCTTCGGAGCAAGCTTAAATAAGGTTTGAGCAATAATAAATCCTAGAATAATCGCCCCCGCCGCAAGGATACCAACATTTTTCGGTTCTCCAATCGGTAAATGACTGGCAGCTCCCATAGCGAAAAGCATTGGGATGGAAAGAAAAGTATTGAATTTCGAGGCCTTTCTTGCCCGCTCGACTTTTGCTGCATCCGGTTTTTCTCCTGCTTTGACGGCGCGGATAATCTTTTTCTGGGCTGGCCAAATAACCACCCAAACGTTAAACCACATAATGGTTCCGAATAATCCCCCCATCGCGATCCAGTGTCCATAGCTGGAGGACATCATGGCAGATAATCCGCCATCGGTTGCAATCCAGAAGCGCCAAATCAGCATTGCATAGCCGGTCAAGAAGGTGATCATGGCACCCCAGCGAAACCAGAAAAGAGCTCGGGGCATTAATTCGGGAACCACTTTTTGCTTGGTCGGAGCATCGAGGGTTGCTTGAAAATTTCCGTTCACGAAATTAAAAAAGTAGAGATGACCGATCCATAAAATACCGAAAATGAAATGGAGCCATCGGAATATAAATGGCAGGGTTACACTATGAAGGTCAGGCAACATATTTTTTTCTCCTTTGTTTTTTGTGCATTAAAAAATTTGAAGGTAGATGTTAATAATCTACAACGACTTTGCAAGCGGTTTTTTATCCCCTTCGGGGACGAGATTGCCAGTCAAAACTGCTTTGCACGCTATGAGCTATTCTGTTCAAGGCTTACTCGGGTGTTCATACCGTTAATTTTCAATATTTTTTGAATGACCGGATAGGCAACTTCTGCCATCAATTTATATCCGCTGACGGAAGGATGAACCTCATCTTCCAGAAGATCCGAATTGATTTTTTTCTTTCTCGAATCAAAAAATGAATCATAAAAATTGATCAGGGGAAAACCGTTTTCTTTCGCCTGATCTTTGACGAATTTTCTGAAAAGTTTGAACTCTTTTTCAAGATTCGAGTCATCGATGGGGGGTTGAAGAGAAAGAATCGGTTGAATCTTGCTTTCACATAAAATTTCGACAATCCGTTTGAAAAGTTCTTTCATGATTGCGGGAGTCGATCGCTGATAGATGTCGTTCGCGCCGGCCGAGAGAATGACATATTCAGGGCGCCGATCGACCGCATCACTCCAGACCCGGTTTTTCAAATCGCGGAGTGTGCCTCCATTCGATCCGGCGTTGCAGATCGGTTCTCCCAGTTTTTGCGAAAGATGCTCCACCCACGAAAATCGATGACCAAAAGGATAACCGTAGGTGATTGAATCTCCCAAGGCGATAATTCGAAATCTTTGCATGAGATTTTCGTCTCCAAGATGGCTATTCAATTTTTTAGATTTTTTACACTGCTAGCGGGATTGAAAAAATTTGGCAAGAAAAAAATAGGAGTGAAGATCAGTCAATACCTTGAAATTACTTGGGTTTCTCCGAGACACTTTTCAAAGTTCAGGATCGGCCAATCGTGTTTAGCCGCTTCTTTCTTCAGTTTCCTGTCCGGATTGACGACAAATGGCTTTCCCACATTCGAAAGCAGATGGATGTCATGAATGCTGTCGGCATAAAAATAACAATCTTTCAGATCAATCTTTTCTTTTGCCGCCTGTTCGGTGGCAATTTCGACTTTTCCTTCCATGAAACAGAAAGGTTTGATCAGATAGTTTTGTAAAATTCCCTCTTTGATGACTGGGCCGATCGAAAAAGAATCATCCGCCTTGAGATATTCTTCGATGATTTTGATCGTCATGTAGGGGCCGGATGAAATCAGGATAATTTTATCCCCTTTTTTTCGATGTTCTTCGATTCGTTTTAAGGCATCGACAAAAAGTTTTTCTTTGAGATATTTCTCGAAAACGTATCTTCCAATTTTCAAAATTTCATCGATATGGGAACCGGCCATATCCTGGATTGCCACTTCATACATCTTGTGGACATCGCCGTAATAAATGGTCGAAATGGTTTTATAGAAAATCGCCTGGGGTAATCTGCGAAGTTTGAGGATGTTTCTTCGGATCAACTCAAGAGTCGTGTAATAGCCTGAATAACCATTCAAGATCGTTCCATCGACATCAAAAAAGGCGATCGATTTCATCTATTCTTCCCTCAATTTACTTCGAATCGCCATTTGCGCCGATAATAAACCGGCCAACACCCCATCCTCAAAATTGAATCGGGGTGAGCGAAGCAGTTCGGGATAATCCTGCGGATTTAAAATGTCTTCTTGGGTCAGATGAACCCCCAGGTTTGAGGCGATTTCAAAAACCTTTTTTCTTTGGAGAGTAATCAGTTCTTCAAGAAATGGATCGATTGTTTTTTCAGTCTTGTTTTTCATTTTCATTAAAAAATATTTTTTATCTTAATTTCAGCAACTTTGTTTTTTGAAAATCGAATCATTCTTTATCATTCCAATTCAAGAGGGATAAATTATGGCAACAACTTTTAACCCCTGTTTTGATCTTCCACAAGATCCTTTTACGGAAAAGAGAAAATTCTGCAATCTGCAGGTGGGGGAAAAAAGACTGGTAAAAATGGATCAGGGGCCGTGCCATCGGGCGAAGCAGGATGGAGAAAGAGGCTATCTTTGCAAAGACCGTTTTTTTCCGGAGAGTTTCGGGTATTTTCCGACCCTCAATGGAAGCCGGCGGGGAGTGCTGCTTTTTGGGGATGGAACTGAAATCAGAAATATTTTGCTTCCCGTTTCTCCCCTGGAAAAAGCGGCCGAGTTGCTCGATTTTGTTCCTTTGGAAGCTCCGTTTGGCATCAAGTCGTGGAGGTTTGAAAAAATATTGATCCTGATCGATTCGGTTCCTGACAGCCGAAAAAAAGACAAGCTTTTGCGAACCGTTGCCTTCAAGGCAAGAGATGGAAAGCTTTTTGATAAGGCGATTGAAATCGCAAGAAAAATTTCCGATCCCGAGCTCCAGATTATCACTCTGGGAAAAGTGGTTTCCTGTTCTGATTATCAACCGCTCAATCCCAAAAATAACCGCACCGATATTTTGAATGCTGCCTGGGATTTGAGTGATGAAATCCCGATGAAAACGGATCGAAATTTTGTACGGCTCAAGATTCTCGAATTTCAATCCGATTCCGGCCTATTTTATGAGGCATTCGCCTTTGCCTTTTTGATTCGAAATCATGAAGCTCGGGGGAGGGCGAGAGTTGATATTGCAAAACGTTGGCTGGAAAAAGAGCCTGCTTCCAAGGCCCCCTCCTGGTTACTCGACTTGGCGGAGGCGGATGATGATCAATCAAAAGTTGCTCCTGGTTCTTTGTTGGAAGAAATCAAAAGTTTGAGAAAAAAACCTGGTTTTGTGGAGTTTCCATTGCAAAAAAAAGCAGGCAGGTATCACAAGTCGAATTTGAAAAGTGTGGAAAATGCCTATAGCGAAGCGACCCGTTTTCCATGGGCGATACAAGATGCTTTCAAGGGCTCTCTCCAGAAAGTGATTGACCGATTGGGAAAGAAGAAAATTTAAGAAATCAGATTGGCAGCAGTAACACCGCTTTTTACTGCCCCTTCAATCGTTGCTGGTAGGCCGGTTGCTGTCCAATCGCCGATCAGCAAAAGATTTGAGATGGGGGTTTTTATTTCCGGGCGGAGCTTGATGGAACCAGGTCCGAAGGAGGGGGTTGCCTTCAACTCTTTCAAAATGCGGTGATGTTTTAAAACTGCGTTTCTCGATTCGGGATACGCTTTATAAAGATTTTGAAGCGCTGTTTTCAAAAGATCTTCGTGGCTCATTTCTTTGAGTTGATGCGCACCGCTGATAACGAGGGAGAGATAGTTTGATTTTTTTTCTGTCATCCCCGATTGTTTTTGCCGGTTATCTTCTGAGTGGATGTGGGGGATTTCTGCCCGCCTGCCGCGAGGCACGGTCTGCACAGGAATGGCCTCTTGTTTTTGAGGATTTGTTTGTAAAATTTCCCCCTTATTAAAAATCCAATGAATCGGCGCATCGATTAATCCGACAAAAGTTTCTTTTAAAATCGGGCGATCAAACCAGAGATTGATGGCGAGAATCGGAGAAAAATTGATTTTCTTGAATCGGGCGAAAAATGGTTTGGATTGTGTTTCCTCATCCAACATTGAAACAAAGGCATCAGGAGGAGTTGAATTAAGATAATAATCGGCCTGTTCTTCCGAGCCATCCTCCAAAATAATTTTTTCGACTTTCGAATTTTTGATCACGATTTTGGAAATCGCTTTTCGGATAAAGACTTTTCCTCCATGCGCTTCGATAAATTTTTGGGCAGCAATGGTATAAAGATCAGAAAGGCCGACTTTGGAGAGAACCATTAAAGAATCTTTTTTGTCTTTTAAAAGCGCTTCTCTCAAGACAACCGCCAGAAGTTTTGCTGAACTAAATGCCGGGATTTCATTGATAGTCGCCAAAATGAGAGGTTCCCAGAATTTGATAAAAGTTTCTCTCGGTTGTTTCAGCAGATAAAGCCACTGCTCAGCCGTGATTGAATCAAGCGCAATCAGATCATGCGGGCTCAGTTTTTTGGCGGCGTTCATCGCTCTTCCGATCGCCCATTTTTCTCTAAGCGATAAACTTTTCAACCGGAAAAGCGCGACCAGTAAATGAAAGGGGGAGGGGAGATTGGGTGCTTTTAAAGAATAATGTTTTCCATTCAGATCGGCGAAATCGACTCGCATCTCTTCTTGAAATTGAAGCAAGTGGTCGGTTTTGATTTTTTTCAGGAACTCAAGAGTATATTGATAGCAACCCATCATCAGATGTTGCCCATTATCGATGATATCTCCTGTGGTTGAATCCTTCGTTGAGTAAGCTCTTCCGCCGAGAATCGGTCTTCGCTCGAAAAGGGAAACCTGGATTCCTTTTTCAGCCAGAGTAACCGCGGCAGCAAGCCCGGCGAATCCGCCTCCGATGATGATTGCTTTCATGATAGTTAGGGGTTGGGAGTTAGGGGTTTGGGGTCTAGACAGATATTCTAAACCTCCGGATTCTACACTCCGAACTCCTAACCCCTAACTCCTAACTGAGTTTTGATCCATTCTTTTAAAATAATTCGAAGCTTGGTAAATTTGGAAAGTTTTACTTTTCTTTGAAGCGGCAGGCGAGGATTTTTTTTGATTTCCTGGAGAATCCGGTAATAAACTTTTCCCATCATCCAGGCGGCGAGGAGCGGTTTTCTCGGAAGTTTTTTCATCAGCTGAAAACTTTTTGAATAAATCGCTTCAATCTGGCCGATTTCGTAATAAACCAAAGAGTCCATTCTAGGAGAGCCGAGCCCCTTTAAAAAATCGAGTTCGGTCAAATGAAACAGTTCAATATCTTTGAGCGGGATGTAAATTCTCCCCCGGATCGCGTCGGTTCGGATATCTCGAACGATGTTGGTCAGCTGTAAAGCGCGTCCCAAAAGGATTGCCGATTCTTCGGCCTCTGCCCCTTCGACTTCAAAAATTTTCATACAGATCAAGCCGACGGTCGATGCGACCCCGTAAGTGTAATCACAAAGCTCTTCAAAAGTTTGATACCGATTGGCGTACAGATCTTTTTCAACCCCCTGGAGAAGTTCTTCAAAATATTTTTTGGGGATAGAGAATCTTTTAATCGTCCAATCAAGTTCTTGTATGACTGAACTATCCCCTTCGCCCCTGGCGGGAGAGCTTCCTTCGCCGGAGTCGCTACGGAGGCCGAGGGGTTGGGGAGAGGGGGAACCATAAATTTCATCCAAAACCGCTTGCCAATAACTCAATTTTTCTTTCGCCTCCGAAGAAGAGGCCGATTCATCGACTGCATCATCCGCCAACCGGCTAAAGGCGTAAACTGCCTGAATGCCCCGTTTTTTATCAGAATTCAGAAAAAAGAAAGAGGCGGCAAAGTTCGAGCGACTTTTTTGTGTAATCGTTTCAGTCACTTGGTGAGAATTCGTATTTTTCAAGGAGGTAGATTGCATCATAAGGTTCTAATTATTTGATTTTAATAAACTAATTTTTATGGATACGCAACTTTTTGTGTGGGGAGGTCGATAATTTAAAAGATCGTTTTTTTGTCTATATAAGGATAGTTTTTTTATGGGATCCCCCTTCGATATAAAAGCTTTGCAATCAAGTTCAGATCCATCTCAAGATTATTGTGGGATTGATAATCTTCCGGAAAATATGACTGTTCCTGAAGAGTCTATTTCTTCAGAGCCTTCAGTAGAAACGGTGAAAGTCTGTTTTCCTGCACAATCATCCTCAGTGCAATCTCGATTGCCGCTTTTAAATCCGATTTCCGTTGTCGATATTGATAATTATTCTTTTCCACAAACCCAACCAACTTTGCACCCTCTTGAACAAGCTGGAAAAGAAGCAAAACCGCCCCAAAACTCTTTGCATTTTGAGACCCTCAATTTTTTTGCAGCTTTATCGGGAAAAATAAGGGGAATGAGATCTCAGGTTGCAAGTTCTCCAAAACTTTTAAAACCATATGCGGAGCTTTCTCATTCTCAATTGAGAGATCCTGAAGCCGGAGTTACCTTTGATAAAAAATTTACTCCTCTCCAACCGGCTGGAGAAGCGGGGGGTGTTCTTTCCGCCCAAAATAAAACTGAACCGGTCACAAAACACAAAGTTGTTTTTTCGGATGTAAGTGGAAATGAAATTCCACAACCGGATTACCTCAAAGAGAGAACCTATGATGGAATTCAATATCAGGGGAATGATTTTAAATATTTTGATCCTAACGGAGTGAGAGGCGCAAAGCCTGTAAATGACCTAGGTAGAAATGTAGATCTGATGGCGTCTGCTGACATTGTTCCAGAAAAGGATGAAACCGATCGTCCCATTGCTTTTTTACCCCATCCAACCGGTTATCAAATCACTGCTGCCTATGATCAAAGTGGACATCGATTAGATTTATATCAAACAGTAGCTGGAGATTATTTTGTCAGGTTATCTGCTTTGAGCGAAGAAAAAATTAATTGGCGTCTCGCCAAAGAAGAAGAGGGTCATTTTGGTTTGTTTCATCCATTGCCCCAGTTTTATAATGGGGTAAATGTTGATTGGAACTCTATTGATCCACAACTCCATTCATTGGCACATAACGCTTATTCTAAAGAAGGAATGCAGCTTTTTCTCGATTATTTTGCAACCCGAACTTCCTACAGTTGGAACAATTACAGCCATGCACAATCCAAAGAAGAATTGGCGAGAGATTTGTTGATACAGTCCAATTGTTCAGCCGCAAATTTAATGGCGGCAGATCTTCTCTCCCAGCAAGGAATTCCGGTTCGTTTTGTTGCAGGATATACGGCGGATGGAATTGGACATGCCTGGTTGGAAGCAAAAATGAGAGAGGGTAATGGTTTTGAACATTGGGAAGTCGTCGATTTTACCGGCAAGATTCGAAACCCTTCTTCTGGTCGAGTTCCCTTGGCAGCGAGAGCTTACTTGTCGGAGGAATTGCAAAAAATAAAACTGCCAAACGTGATGAGAGGAAATGAGATAAAACCGGTTCAGGATTTAAGAGATTAGCTTTTATGAATCATGAAATATTGAACTGAGTAAAATTTTCAATTTATCTTTTCCCGAAATCTTCGGCCTTTCAAATCCTTCTCTTTTTTCATCAAAACAACTCCTCTTTAAAATCGTCATCCCTCCAAGCCAGGTGCATTTGAGCTCCCAAGAGAGACGTCCTTTGACAGATTTGGGAAGAGGTTTTCCTTTTTGGAAGAGAGAGAGGGTGAATTTGCCGAGCTCGTCGAGAATGTTTTTTATTTTGTCATTCCTGCGAAGGTAGGAATCTCCAAAGTGCAATCGGGGGATTCCTGCCTTCGCAGGAATGACATCGGATTCAAAAAGAGACTCTTCAGAAATTTCATATTTCTTCAACAAATCAAGCGGAATGTAAACGCGATCCTTCTCCAAATCGACAGCTACATCTTGCCAGAAATTGGCGAGTTGCAAAGCGGTACAGATCGCATCGGAAAGCTCGAAAAGTTTTTCGTCGTGATATCCGAAAACAATTAACACCAGTCTGCCAACCGGATTTGCCGAGTGTTTGCAGTAATGTAAAATCTCTTCCCAATTTTGGTAGCGTCGTTTGACGACATCCTGCTCAAAAGCGATCAACAAATCCCGCAAGAGTTGATAGGGGATTTTCAAATCCTGAATCGTTTTTTGAAGGGCAATAAAAATCGGGTTTGTTGGAGTTGATTGATAACAGGCTATGAGCTGGTCATTCCACTCTTTCAGTTGAAGAAGTCGTTTCTCTTCCCCTTTTTTGATCTCATTTCTCCACTCTTCCAAATTCAAAAAATTTTTTCGGGATGGATAATTCTCGTCGGCAAAATCATCTCCTCCCCGCGCAAAGGCATAGACAGCCCAAACGTGAGGACGCTGTTTTTTTGGGATAAGCATCGAACCGACCGGAAAATTTTCGTAATGGCTTTTCGCCATCTGTTCGCAATGTTGATAGGCGGTTTCAATGGTATTCATAGGTAGGGTCGAATTCATTCGACCAAAATTTGTGCGAATGAATTCGCACCTACATCACAACTCCTTTTATTTTTTTTCCGGAGAGTTCAATTCTAATTTCTGTACCACTCTTTGCATCTTGATATGAAATCATTCCCAATCCGATCTGTTTTTCAATTTTCGGGGAATAGGCACTGCTAGTCACTTTTCCAACTTCTTTTTCGCCTATCCAAATTGAACTGTTTTGAGAGATTGCATCTTTTGTTTCAAATTTTAGTTTTACCAATAGTTTATTCACATGGCCGTAATGTTTAATGCGAGAGATCGTTTCCTGTCCGGTATAACAGCCTTTCGTATAACTGATATAAGAGTCCAAATTTGCCTCTAACGGAATTGTTTTATCATCCGTATCAATTCCAAAGAGTGGAATGGCTGACTCAATACGAAGCAGGTTCAAGGTTCCAGAATTTATTTTTTGAATCGGATATTTTTTCTGCTCTTTTTCAATTTTCGAAAGCACTGTTTCGATTTTATCTTTTGGAATTAACAGAAGAAATACAGGATGATTCCAACCTGAATCCTGAATCACTTTTATTTTGGTTAGAGAATATTCAACGATTTCATTTGATAAAGGCTCAAGAGCGGAGGGAAGCCGAAAAACATCTTTCATAAAAGAGTTCGCTTCTTTTCCAATTCCCAAAACCCAATCATATTGATCTGAAAGATCTATCAGCTCTGTTTCACTAAATAATAATTGTGTTTTCAGTGATTCAATCAACTGATCCGCTTCTGTTCGACTAGTGATTCCCCAAACTCCATCCTCTGAATCAAATAATTTCATCGCAGCGATCAAACGCCCTTTGGGAGATAAAAAGCAGGTGGCGATCCCTTTTTGATTTTGAAGTGTTTTGATGTCGTTCGAAGAAGCACCTTGTAGAAATTTTTTGCAGTCGCTTCCCTGAAATTTCAAAACCGCATCCGGTAGCTGAATCAGCCCCACTCCGTTTTCTATGATCAGATATTCTTCCATGACATTCTCTATCGCTTAGGGGAGAGGATGAATTCAAGGTTAAAGTTTTAGGCTTTCAAGGATTTTTCGATCAGCCGCAGGAATTCCGATTGTATGGAGTTCTGTCAGATCAATCCACCGCGAATTTTTATGAATTTTCGGAATGAGACTGACTTCTATCCGGTAAGGATAAATAGTAATTTTATGATGCGTAATCTGATGAGTGTGAAGAGGAAGAAGGGTGGGCGAATGATGGGCAATTTTTTTATTTTCGAGATAGAGTCTGATTTCGTTCTCAAAATTTTTCTCATCTTCCATCATGGTTCCAGGTAATTGCCATAAACCTTTTTGCCAACGGGTATTTTCAGGTAAAACCAGGCAGAGTTTTTTTTGATGGATCAAGAGAGCGACCAGGCGAAAAAGTTTTTTGGTTTTTTGCCGTTCTTTTTTTTCGGGGAATTTTTCGGGGTTGAGAGTAGTTGCTTTGCAAAGTTTTTTTATCGGACAGCTCGGACAATTCGGACTCGTTGGACTGCAAATCGTCGCCCCAAGCTCCATTAACGCCTGATTGAAATCCCCTGGATTATTTTGGGGGACAAGTTCTTTGGCAATTTCCCAGATTTTTTTCTGAAATTTCGATTCTTGCGGATTTCCTTTGATCGCAAAAACTCTTGAGTAAACCCGCATCACATTCCCATCGACCAGCGGAAGCACTTGTTTAAAAGCGATGCTGGCAATGGCACCAAGTGTATATTTTCCAATCCCCGGAAGCGATAAAATCTCTTTCGGATCTGAGGGGAATTTTGCGTCATTTTTTTCAACGATCTGTTTTGCGGCTTGATGAAGATTCTTCGCCCGCGAATAATAGCCCAGTCCACTCCAGAGGGTGAGAACCTCTTCTTCGTTCGCTGTCGCCAAATCCTGAATCGTCGGAAATCGCGTTAAAAAACGATGATAGTAATCGATGACGGTTTTGACTTGCGTCTGCTGAAGCATGATTTCAGAAAGCCAGATTTTATACGGATCGTTGGTTTGGCGCCACGGGAGGTCGCGTCTGTTTTTGTGATACCAAGCGAGGAGGTTTTTACTGAATGTGTTGGGAGTTGGGAGTCTGGGGTTAGGGGTTTTGTTTTTTCTTGCTCCTAACTCCGAACTCCCAACTCCGAACTGCTTTGCCCTTGCTTCTTTTCTATTCTTCCTCATATAAGCACCCTCTATGAAAAATATCGTCATTATACAACACGAACCTCACGAAAATGCGGGCGCGCTCGATCCTCTCCTCAGTGCCAATGGAAGAAAAGTCACCTATTGCCATGCCTATAAAAATGATCCGATTCCACTCGAAGAAGAGTTGTGCGTTTTGGATGGAGTGGTGATTCTCGGTGGATCGATGAGTGCAAATGATCAGGAAAAATATCCTTTTATCAAAGATGAGCTGAAGATGATTCAGCAGTTGGTCAAGCTGAAGGTTCCGATTCTTGGAATTTGTCTCGGTTCTCAATTAATCGCCAAGGCTCTAGGATCAAAGGTTTACAAGGGATCCCAAAAAGAGATCGGCTGGTATCCTTTGACTCTCAGTGAAGCGGCGACCAAAGACAATGTGTTTGGGAGTGTCGGTTATCAAACCTTCATGTTTCAATGGCATGGGGAAACGTTTGATCTGCCGAGTGGAGCGATTCGACTTGCCAGTTCCCCTTTGTATCCCAATCAGGCGTTTCGATATACCGACCGGATTTATGGATTGCAGTTTCATTGTGAGATGACCGACTCGCTGATTCGTGACTGGATTCAGACCGGTGAAAAAGAGCTGGCCGAAGCGAATATTTCCGCTGAAAAGATTTTGGAGGAGACTCCGAGATATCTTCCCGGGTTGCGAAGATTTGTCCATCAACTGGCAGAAAAATGGCTTTTGTTAAAGTAGACCGAATTTTTTCTGGGCATACAAATGATAACGAAAAAACAGCTCTTCGCCAGCCTGAATCATCCGGAGAGTTTGAAGATACAACTGTTTTCCAACGATTACTTTTTTGAGATTCGGTTTTGAAGAGTGATTGACCATTCCGGCAAATCCAGTCGGGATCAAAAGATCATCTCCCACCCGAAACTTGTGGCTGTCGGCGTAATCGGTGCATTGATCGGAGAGAGAATTTTTTTCAATCAAAATTCCGATCGCCTTGATCTTGACCCCTTTTGCGAGATTTGTTTTGGCAAACAGTCCATTCCCCGCTCCTCGAATCGTCGAACGATCGATATAAAATCTCTTGTCAGTTTCAGAAATGATTTTCATTTTTGCGGTTTAAGCTTTTAACAACGGTTTGAAACTTTCCCGGTAATAATACGCGACGAATAAGTTTGCGAAGACCAAAAAGAGGGCAAACGGTAATCCACTTCGATCGAGAAAAAGATGAACCAGAAAAATTTTGTAGGCCTTCGATTGACAAAGTAAGTAAAAGTGATTGTGTTTTCGGCCACGCCGATTTTTCCTGTGCATGAGCCGTTGCCGGGCCCAAAACTCCAACGATTCCCCAGTCGACCTCTTCATCTATTTGTAAAGGAATGCAATATCCGTTTATAGTTATAAATCAACTCGTGTTCGAAATCGGCGAACAATGACGTGAATGAGACCAGCTATTATGCCGAAAAGAAAAATCCCGAATCCGATCCAACTCATTATGGATGCAATATGTGCGTGATAGGCATAGCGTTCCGATAGCTGTGGTGTGGGGTCTTGATAGGGAATCCCGGCAAATAGTGCATCATAGACAAATCCACAGAACAGCAAGGATAAACCCATAACAATTAAAATTAGCGCCCAAAGTTGTTTCATATCCACCCTATTTGCCTCACATAAAGTTGACTGGCTGCTCATGAAGTCCAGTGGGGCATCGTACGTCCTTGCGGTCGAGTTGAATGGCTGGTAATGCAAATCAATATCTTCGTAGACCATTTCTTTCCGCCAAATATCCATATTAAAGCATCGACAGGTAGAAGAAGTATGAATGATGTTGCTGGCGGGTCCCTCTCGAATGCCACGTTGGCATTACTTCATTGAATGGAAGCCAATCATATTGCCTTCCGTGTCTTGAGCAAGAGTGAAGAAACCGTGTTCGCCGATAGATGTTTTTTCCTTGCATACACTTCCACCAAGCTTGGCAGCACGTGCGGCTTGCACTGCACAGTCTTCACAACCAAAGTAAACCAGAGTGCCGCTACCGCCTGAGGGAAACCCCTCCATTTTTACGAGCATGCCGCCTGCACCGTAAGTGTTCATCCCTGTTTCTTTGTCCATGGGAAAGAACCACATATCCATATTCATTTCCGCTGTCGGAGCGGGCATTTTTTCTAGCTTGATGCCGAGTACTGCTTCATAGAATGCTTTGGCACGTTCCATGTTTTGCACGTAAATCTCAAAATGAACGACTGGATTACTAGTCATGATATCTCTCCTTTTATTGAGTAGGTTATGATGAAGCCTGACATAAAGTTAACTGTATTAGTCACGACTTAATCTGACACTTTACAGAATAAGTAAAGAAGAGGTTAT
>CAZSRQ010000023.1:0-24238 GCA_964609335.1 uncultured Pseudomonadota bacterium | reverse complement strand
ATCATCCCCGATTCCACAGAGAATATCGGAAGCAGAGGTCGAAAAAACTTTTTTGATTTTTTCGATAAAGTTTAATTCACCTATTTCGGAAAGTTTTAATTTTTTTTTATCTATATTTTTCATGTAGGGTTGAATTCATTCGAGCAATATTTGTGCGAATGAATTCGCACCTACTTGATTTCCTTGATTCCATTTCCATCGACACTGAGGAGATACGGTTGGATTTGTGCTTCCCGATCGGATTGAAATCCTTTGAGTCCTGTCACCCCTTGAAAACCGCGTATTTTAAGGAGCGCAGGTTTCATCTCTTCTTTTTGGGATACTTTGCTTTTTAGTGCATCACCCAGCACCCGAACAGAATCATACCCCATCGCCTCTAAAGTGGATGGAGTATAGCTAAACGCCTCCTGAAACTCCTTCACAAAATTTTTGACGAACGGTTGGGCGGAGTCGCGAAAATAGATGTCGACAAAAACGGCGTTGCTCAAATTGCTTCCGATTCTTTCGGGGAGCGAGGCGTCGTTCCAGGCATTGGTGCCGAGAATCAGGGTGTCACCCAATCCTGATTTTGAAAGGGCCGGAGCGATTTTACCAATCGTCAAATAAGAATCTGGAATAAAAATCGCATCAAATATTTTTCCACCCGATTTTGCTTCCGAAGTACCCGATTTCAATTTTCTGATCTCATCCGCCAAATCCTCTTTTCCTGAGGCAAATTCCTGCTTCGCCACAATTTTTCCCTTGAAGTTTGGAGCCTGTTTGACAAATTCTGCCAAAAACTCCTGTCCGTAATTGCTTTTGGGATAAAGCACTGCAAAGTTTTTCGCTTTTTTTCTGGAGGTCGCGTATCGCAACAGCGTTTCTACCTGAACGGAGGGGGTGAGACTAAACCGGAAAATATTATCCCCCAATTCAGGAACCGTTTTTTTCTGGGCAAGAGCAATTAAAGCGACCCCCTTTTTCTGGGCCTGTTTTGCAGCATCGTCCACTTCTACAGATGGGAGAGGGCCCAAAATCGCCAACACCTTCTCTTTGCTGACCAGCTCATCGACGAGCGATGCCGATTTTGCGGGATCTCCACCACTATCTTTTACAATCAGATTGATATTAGTCAGCCCATGACATTCTGGTTTATCAGAAGCGGCACATTCCATCCCTTTTAAGGCGTTGTTTCCGTATTGCTCATATTTTCCTGACAAAGGAAGAATGACGCCGATCGGTTTTCCTCCCTCTTTTTTCGGAAGTGAAACGGCGGATGAGCCGGCAGACCCAACGGTGGCGAGCATTTTATTTGCCTGCGCGAGATATTCACCGTTTGAATTTTTTGAGATATATCGTCGGAGATATTCTCCCGCCTTCTGGTTGTTTTTTGATTCGTAGGCCGATTTTCCGATTTTGAAATCGACATAAGGTTCGCTCGCCTTTGCCTTATAATCGAGCAGTCGACGATCGATAATTTCATAAGGGGTAGATAAATTTACCCATTCTTTCAGTTTCGGTTTTACCTCTGATTTTGAAACAATTTCTTTTCCGAATTTTGAATCGATTTCGCTGTCGGTGAGCGGTTCGTAAACATCGAGCAATAGGGCATAATAATAAGCTTTGCGGCTCTGGTCTTCTTTCAGTTCGTTCGACGCTTTAATGGCGAAGCTTGCCACTTTCACTCTTTCGTGGTCATCAATCTGCGATTCATCCACCGCTCCAAACGACGACAACGCCTCCCCATAATTTTTTTGTCGGTAATAACAGATTCCCAATTTTGCGTTTGATTTCGATTTGATGGAAGCGTTCGGCGTTTTTTTGACGAGAGCCCGAAAAACCTGAATTGCCTGGGGATGATCTTGTTGAATCATCGCAATTTGTCCCAAGCGAAAACTGCTTTTATCGGTCAGCTCATTATAGGGATATTTCTGGATATAACTTTTATATAATTTTTCAGCCTCTTTATAATTTTTTGCATCAAACTCTTTTTCCGCCTGATTGAAATCGTTTTTCCAGCTTGAAGTAACTTCATTCGGGTATTTGACTTTTTTTCCTCCTGTGGAAGAAGAGGTTCCGCAGGAAGCCAAAAGAAGGCAGAAAAGAGATAAAAGTAAAAGAGAGGTCAGTTTTTTCATGATAGTTTCCTTAAGAATTTTATAATTTTTGAAAAAAAGGTTTTTCGTTTTCGAATGTCGGTTATTTCTTCCGGAAAGAATAACCTATTTTGTTCTGAATCTCGAACTTTAATTTTGATTAATTGATCCCCTTTCAGCCCGAATCCTTTCAGTGGAAAAATAAAGCCAGAACTGATTTTCGCCGGAAGAATCACCGGCATTTTTCCTTCGAGAGTTAAAATTTTTACCTCTCCCCCTTTTTCTGCGAGCTCTGGATCGATCGAAATTTCGCATACAATATCGTGACCGTCAAACGTAAACCTTTTATCGGGACGAATCGAGATCTGCAAAATTAAATCTCCTGCGCCAGAGCTTCTGGAGGCGAGAGAGCCGAGTTCTTTCAGACGAATTTCTTCCCCATGAAAAACTTTTGGGGGGATGGTGACTGTCAATTTTTCCTGTCTGTTCACTACCCCTCTGCCACGGCACTTCCGACAAGGGTCTGCGGGGGTTCTTCCCGACCCTTGGCATTTCGGGCAAGGTTGATCGAGCTTTACCCCCTTTTGCGGAATGGTGATCAGTCCCCTCCCAAAGCAGTAAGTGCAGATGGGGGAGGGGGTTCCCTCGGGAGCTCCACGCCCATGACAAATTTCACATCGTGCTTCGCGCCACAAATTCAAACTTCGAGTAGTGCCGCGATAGGCCTCATCGAGATCGAGCTCGATCCATTGATAAATATCTTTTCCAGGGGGAGCCCACTCCCCGATTTTGATTCCGAAAAGATCATCGAAAAGATCATTTACATTTTGTTTTACTTCACGATTAATCGAGCTTGGTTCAGAAAAAAACTGGAACAGTTCCTGATTTCCAGAAATATACGCATACGCCTTGGCAACCTCTTTGAATTTTTCTTCTGCTTGGGGATTATTCGGATTCCGATCCGGGTGATATTTGAATGCAAGTTCTTTGAACGCTTTTTTGATCTCTTGGGGAGAAGAGGTTTCAGAAACTCCCAAAAGCGCATAATAATCTTTGATAGAAGTCATGAGAGATTAATAGATCTCTTGCGCAAATCTAAATTGATGGTTCGACTACGCTCACCATGTCCCACTTTTACCCAATTGGGACACCCTGAGCTTGTCGAAGGGTCACTTTGGATGATTTACGCAAGAGATCTAATGTTTGGTAGATGAGTCTGTCCCGTCTGAAGGAGATTTCGCTACCGCAACGAGTGCAGGGCGAACCAGTTTTCCTTTCAGCAAATATCCCTTGCGAAATTCTGCTGCAACGGTATCGGGCGCATGCTCGGTTGATTCTTGATGCGACATCGCTTCATGAACATGGGGATTGAATGGTTGCCCGACCGTTTGCAGCGCGGTTAGGCCGAATTTTTCAAAAAGCGAAAGCATGTTTTTTTCAACCAGTTTTACTCCGTCGAGTAACACTTTTAAGTCTTTCGATTTTTCTGTGTGAGCAAGTCCTCTTTCCAAATCATCTAATATCTGCAGAAACTCTTTCAAAACTTCTTCTTGAGTAAACTGAACCAAATCCTGTTTTTCTTTTTGGGCTCTTTTTCTGAAATTTTCGAACTCGGCATAAAGTCGAACATGTTTTTCATTCGCTTCTTTGGATTCGGATTTTGCCTTCTCCAGCTCTTTTTCAAGCTCGGAAACTTTTGAGGTCAGTTCCTCATTTTTGCTTTGGAGTTGAAGCACTTCTCCCGGGCTTGTCTGTTCAGCGACTTCCGCCTTTTTTTCTTCGATCTCTTTTTTGGTTTTGAGCGCTTTTTTTAATTCGCCGAGTTTGTCTTGGTGCATCACTAATCTCCATTCATTCTTTGATATTTCGTTTAGGTGGATCCAGCGTAGCGGATCTAGCCTAATTCTTAATCATATTAGCAGAGAGGAGACAATATCATTTGTAAAAAACCGTCCCTCTTCTGTTACGGCAAAACGTTCTTGATCAAACTTAATCCATCCTTTGGCGATAAAAGAGTTCATGATTTCACGATATAGCTCAAGATTTTCTTCTCCAAAATGGGAACGATATTCTGAGATGGCAACCCCCTCTTTCAATCTTAATCCCATCATCCAAAATTCTCCCTGCGCTGTTTTTAGATCAATTTTTTCTTTGGGATTTTCCGAATATTTTTTTTCAACGGAAGCAAGATAATCTTTGGGGGTTAAAGGATTGGTCCATCGCCATCCATAAAGTCTGGTTTCATCGACCGGAAACCAGCGACGATTCAAAAATGAAACCGCTCCGGCTCCAAACCCGAGATAATCCTGGTATTTCCAATAGGCAAGATTATGGCGCGATTTTTTATCCGGAAGAGAAAAATTTGAAATTTCGTAGAGAGAATAACCGTTTTTTTCCAAAAACTCGATTCCCCGATGATACATTTCGGCCTGAATCCCATTTTCAGGGAGATGGATTTCCCCTTTTCGCTCCTGTTCGTTGAGCAGAGTCCCTTTTTCCAAAGTCAGATTATAATAGGAGAGATGGGCAGGATGTAAGTCGACCGCTTTCTTGATATCTTGCAGAACTTCTTCGGTTGTCTGATCGGGAAAGCCGAACATCAAATCGAGGTTGAAATTGTCCGCTCCGATTGAATGAAAAATTTTCAGGGTCTCTTCTGCTTCCTCGCCGGTATGAAGCCGTCCCAAGGGAGAGAGATAGCGATTTTGAAAACTTTGAACTCCGACGGAAAACCGGTTGATTCCTGCTTTTAAAAAATCCTTCAATTTTTCTTTTGTGACCGTTTTGGGATTCACTTCCAGCGTAATTTCGCAATCGGAGGAGAGATCGGAAATTTTTGAAACTTTTTCAATTAATTTTCCGATCGCTTGCGGAGAAAAGAGTGAAGGGGTTCCTCCTCCAAAAAAAATCGAGGGGGTTCTGAATCTCGAAAAAGCGGCTTTTGCCGATTCGATCTCTTTCAGCAGCCCCTTTAAATATTCCGACTCATACGGAGCCGCCGAGGTCACCGGATAGGAGTTGAAGTCGCAATAATGACATTTATAAAGGCAGTAGGGGATATGGATGTAGATGGCGATGGGGAGCATAGTTTTAGCGATCAGCGATCAGCTGTCAGCTTTCAATTTTTTTGTTTTGCGCTGACCGTTTAAACAAATCTTGTAAAATAGAACAAACTCCTTTATTTACCAGATTAGCCAATAGATCAAATTTAACTCATCATCCGCTACCGATCACTCATAACCGTTTCGGAGGGTTCATGTCACTTTTAACCGATAAAATCAAAGAGCTGATTTCGAGTGAATCCCAAGATGCCTCTCTATTAAAAGAGCGCCGTGGAAATAAAAAGGGGATCGTGATCAGCATCTGCTCCCAAAAAGGGGGGGTTGGCAAAACAACCACTGCCGTGAATCTGGGAAGTGCGCTTGCAAAATTTTACCGTCAAAAGGTGCTGGTTTGTGATCTCGATCCGCAGGGACATGTTGAGAAATCGATTGGAAATCTGATTCCCGACGGGGTTGAATATTCTCCGTTATCCCACATTTTTGCGAAAAAGAAGGGGAATATTCTGAATGCAATCGTTGAAACAGAACTTGAAAACTTGTCGATTACTCCCGGAGACAAAAATCTCTATGAAACTGAAAGCCTGTTGGCGGCAAAAATCGGGAAAGAGTTTTTTCTTCAGGAAGCGATCCAGATCGCCCGAACCCATTACGATCTGATTTTGTTTGATTGTCCCCCCAATCTTGGAAATCTGACCTTAAACGCCTTGGTTGCTTCGGATTACTGCATCGCTCCCTGCGAAATGAGCATGCTTGCATTTGAGGGGGTGAATGATCTTTTAGAAACAATTGAAACGGTGAAAGAGCGGCTCAATAAAAAACTTAATTTGCTCGGAGTTTTGATGACAAGGGTCGACAGTCGCAATGTTTCAATGAATCGGGTGGTCGAAGAAAATCTAAAGAATTATTTTAAGGGGAAAATTTTTAAAACCCAGATCCAGATCAATACCGCTCTCAATAAAGCCCAATTGGAAGGAAAACCGGTTTTTGATTATGCTCCTTCTTCTTCAGGTGCCCAAAATTATCGGGCATTGGGAGAAGAATTGTTAAAAAAACTCAATAAATTCATTTTCTTAGAAAAGAAACCCTCTTCAAAAAGAAGAGTAGAAGCGGTGATGGCTTCGTAAAGTCTTTCTAAGATCTCATCGATCCTGTCCTGTTTATTTAATATAATAATTTCAAATACTTATATTTTATTTTGTCTTGGCACGGATAAAAAAAAGAGTTTTTCAAAGTAAGTTAAGGCTTGAGTCCTCTCCTGAAATTGTGTAGAGACTTTGCCTCTATTATCATGAGGGTCCCCTTTATGAAGGTGTGAATCAATACTTTCGAAAGGCGTTTTTTAGACCCTAAAAAAAGGAGAAAAAAATGAAGAAAGTACTCGCAGTTTTCGCGTTGGTAGGATTTTTGGCTTCTTCAGCAGTGATCGCTGGTGATCATGCAGAAAAAGCAGAAAAAAAGGCTGAAGGGGTAACAACCGCGAAAGCAGAAAAGGCAGAAAAAAAGGCTGATGCTGCAAAAGAAGAAGGAAAAGATGCAAAAAAAGAAGTGAAAAAAGAAGAAGTGAAAAAAGTAGAAGAAAAGAAGTAATTAGCTTTTACAAAAGCTTTTAAAAACCCTCCGAATTTGGAGGGTTTTTTTTTACTTCTTTTTTGAAAAATGCCAGAATCAAAAAACGAAGGAGAAAATCATGAGTCTGTTGAATATGGAAAGAGATCTGCAGTTTATTTTTTTCGAGCAGTTGAATGTTCAAGAGACTTATTCTTCGTCAGATTTAAACCAGGAAAAATTGCAGCAACTATTCGAAAGCAAATTGAAAACTTTTGAGCATCCATTTTTGGAAGCAGCTGCTGATCTTTATCTTTTATCCATCCAATCGACGAAAGAAAAAATGGTGAATGGCAAAACGCTTCTTCAATTTCCAGAAACCCGAAGAATTCTTGCCACCATGAAATCATCTGTAGAAGGGAGTCGTGCACTTTTACATAAAATGAATTTTTTTAGTTATCTGTTGCAACAGCAACAAACTGCTCAAAATGATCCACAGAATCCTTTGAGAGAATGGATCAGTTTTCTGACTCCTGTTTTTGATTTTTTCTCCCATGAAAAAATATTGCAGGTTGCCGAATTGGCGAAAAAAATTGTGGGGGATTCATCTGATTCGATGGAGAGCATTTTCGATCCATCCGCCCATGAAAAAAAATATCCTTTCTTGACCTTCGATTTTATCAGTCAGCAGATCACTTTTCAGGAGGGAAAAAACTTTAAGGCTTTTTGTGATCTTCTTCAAAAATTTATCGATGAAAATGAGAATCACCTAACCCTGAATCAGGAAGTTTTATCTCTAAAAAAGATTTTAAATCTTAGCCAAGAATCTGTTTCGGTCATTTTTGAAAAAACCAATAAAAACGAGGATACCGCTCTGCAATCCACTCCAATTTTACAAATGATCGGTTATCTTGTGTTTGGATGGTTGTTGCTTGAACAGGCTGTCATTGCTCTTCCCAAGCTTGAAGCGATCTGGGCAAAAGAGAATGCTACCATTGAAGAACCGAAATTTGCCATTTGTGAAAATAATCCAGAGGCAAGATTTTATGAGGCGAAAGTAAAAACCGCCCGGTTTTATGTCTGGAACCTGCTCCCTTTTGCACAAGGGATGTCGCAAACGATTTTGAGTGGAGATCAATCAGCGATGAAAATCCGGTTTTAGGATTTGCAAAAAGTATTTGCCTGGGATTGTTGCATCGGAAACGAAAATTTTTGGGAGATTCCGCGCGCATTTTTTACCAATGCATCGATCGGTTGGCTCGTTGGACTTAAATGGATCTGCATCAAACATCCATTCGTGCTGTCGTAAAAATAACGAACTTTTGGAAAATTCAAACTCTCGTAAGTAAACTGCACAAAATGAAATCCGCTTGAGGTGAAAGTTCCTGGAAGATTCGGAAATTGTCCCTGACAGGTGACCAGCGACTGGCTTCTCGAACAGAAGAAACCGTTTGCGCTGACAACGGTAGGATAAGAAAAACTTTCTTTGGAAAAAAAAATCCAAAAAAAAGAAAAAGTCAGAATAATAAAAGGGAGTTTCCGTTTATCTTGGGATTTTTTTTTCATGATCGGAAAAATAAATTATTTTGTCTCGTAAGATCTTTTAGTCAGTGAAGGTACTTTGGGATTTTGATTATTGGATGATTTCGATCGGGGAATTGAGTCGTCAAAAAACGGGGCGACCAACATCATATTTTTATAATCTTCCATCTGTTTTTGATAATTGACCGCTGAGCGGGTCGCTTCCGCTTGATAGTGTGTTTCCTGAATCTGCTGTTCTTGGGCTTTGTGATATTGATAAGTCTGGATCCCAAAATTGATTGCATCCATTCCGAGACCGATCCCTGTGGCAGCTTTATAGGAAGTGGGGCATTTGTAACCATATGCTCCGGTCAGACAACCGCCGCCGTAGAAGGCATCTGAATAATAGCCCGGATTATAATAATATTGACTCTCTCCTTTTGAAGATGAAAAGGTGGCCAAAATGAAAAGAGCCAGAAAGGTGAAAATACTCGATTTTATTTTAAGACGGTTTTTCAGCATATAAATTCTTTATACGTATTCAGGATAAAAAGTTCTATTAAAAATTATCGGCAATTCAGAGGGGAAAGTTGTCCTTTTATTCCTCAAATTTCAGACTGATCCACTACATATTCCTTAACCATTGAATATTATTATGGAAATATCAAAAAGAGCCCAAAAAATTAAGTCGTTTATTGCGATGGATATTTTGGAAAAAGTTCAAAAGTTACAACAAGAAGGAAAAAATGTCATTTCTCTGGCCTTGGGAGAACCTGACTTTCCTCCACCCACGGTCGTAAAAGAGGCTTGTATCAAGGCTTTGAGCGATGACTTTACCAAGTATACCCATTCCCAGGGGATGATCGAGCTGCGACAGGCGATCGCCTATCATTATAAGAAGCGTTATCAGGTGGAGGTAAAGCCAGAGCAGATTTTTGTGACGGCTGGAACTTCTCCCGCTTTTTTTCTGATTCTATCCGCGTTGCTTGATCCGAACGACAAGGTGATTTTGCCCAATCTACATTATCCCTGTTATTCGAATTTTATTGAATTTTTGGGGGGGAAAATCAGCTACGTAAAAGTTCAGGAGAAAGACCGGTTTCAATACCCGATCTCCGAGGTTCGAAAGAAAATCACCAAAAAAACCAAGGGAATTTTTATCAGTTCTCCGGCCAATCCAACCGGATATCTGGTTCCAGACCGGTTATTTGAAGAGCTTGCCTCTCTTTCTCCCTATCTGATTTCAGATGAGATTTATCATGGGCTTGTTTACGAGGGAAAAGAGCGATCGGCGCTTGAGTTTACCGATCGTGCTTTTGTCGTAAACGGGTTTTCAAAAGCGTATTCGATGACCGGATTTCGTTTGGGATATGCGATTGTTCCGTTTGAATTTATTGAGCCGATCCGGAAAATTGAACAGAATTTTTATATTTCGGTGAACTCTTTTGTCCAAAAAGCGGGAATTGCCGCTCTCGAAAAAGCCTCGTCCGATCAGGAAGAGATGCGTCGGCAGTTTATCAAACGGCGCGAGGTGGCACTCGAAGAGTTGGATAAAATCGGTCTTCGGCCAAAAATGACTCCCGAAGGGGCATTTTATCTGTTGGTTGATATCCATAAATATTCGAAAGATTCTTATCAGTTTGCGTTTGATTGCCTTGATAAGGTGAAGGTTGGCATTACCCCCGGAATTGATTTTGGGAAGGGGGGAGAGGGATATATCCGGATTTCTTACGCAAATTCGGTTGAAAATATCCGGGAAGGGATTCAAAGGTTGGGTAGATACTTGAAAATGCTTTAAAAAACAGTGTGACAATCCTCTTGCCAAGTAGAACCCCTTTGGCTATAAGGCTACCTTTCGCAGAGGTTTTAAAATCAATAAAAATAAGGTTTTGATTTATGAAAGAAAATATTCATCCACAAAATCATGATGTTTCGGTTGTTTGTGCTTGTGGAAGCATCATTCAAACGCAATCGACTTTGAAAACGCTCTCAGTCGAAATCTGTTCAAAATGTCATCCGTTTTTCACCGGAAAACAGAAATTGCTCGACACGGCAGGTCGAATCGAACGTTTCAAAAAGAAATACGAAAAGACTCCAGACGCAAAAGCAAAAAAGTAGCTTGGTTGATACTGAATGAAGACCGATCCAGTTTTTTATTATTAAAAAATTCGATCGGTTTTTTATTTTTGAAATGAAAATCCTAAAGAAATTTTTAGTTTTTGTGATCCTGATTTTGTGATTTTCACGAAAAACTTTCTGGATTTGCCGGCTCAAAAACCAAATATTTTTCGTAACTACTCAGGTATCCAATAGGGACATGGTGAGCGTAGTGCAACGGAGTCGAACCATCCATTGAGTGCACTCGAGTGATGGTTCGACAAGCTCACCATGTCCCATTTGTATAAAATTTATTGAGGGATCTGAGTAGTTACTATTTTTCTTTAAAACTTTCATTGCTATCTGATTTGCTGCTGAAGAGAGGGAAGAGGTATGTTTGATAAACTCGAAGAGGTTGAAAGAAAATTTGAAACGCTCACACAGAAACTTTCCGATCCGACTTTAAGCTCCAATCCAAAAGAATTCCAAATGATCGCCAAAGAGCAGGCCTCTTTAAGCGAGCTGATTGAAACCTATCGAATTTATAAAAGAATCAATCAGCAAATCGAAGAAAACAAACTTTTGTTGAATGAGTCCGATGAAGAGATGCGGAGCATGGCAAAAGAAGAGTTGAATTCTCTCGAAGTGCAAAAAGAGGAGACTTCGCAGAAGTTGAAAGTCCTGATTCTTCCCAAAGATCCCAACGACGAAAAAAATATTTTCCTGGAAATCCGCGCCGGAGCTGGAGGAGATGAAGCGGCACTTTTCGCCTCCGATCTTTTTCGGATGTATTGTCGCTATGCTGAACGAAAAAAGTGGCGTGTGGAGTTGATGGATACGAACTCAACCGGGATCGGCGGATTTAAAGAAGTGATCGCGATGATCACCGGACAAAATGTTTACAGCGATCTGAAATATGAAAGTGGGGTTCATCGGGTTCAGCGCGTTCCACGAACCGAGGCATCGGGAAGAATTCATACCTCCACGATTACAGTGGCAGTCATTCCAGAAGCGGAAGATGTCGAAATCCATATCGAAGAGAAAGATTTGAAAATAGAAGTATTTAGAGCTTCAGGCCCGGGTGGGCAGAGCGTGAATACGACTGACTCAGCGGTTCGAATTACCCATCTTCCCACTCTCACCGTGGTGGTTTGTCGGGATGAAAAATCGCAGCATAAAAACAAGGCGAAGGCGATGAAGGTTTTGAAATCAAGAATTTTAGAAGCAGAGCGGGACAAACAGAATCAAGAAATATCGGATAATCGCCGTTTGCAAATCGGAACCGGAGATCGAAGTGAAAAAATCCGAACGTATAATTTTCCGCAAAATCGGGTGACCGATCATCGAATCGGAATTACACTCCACCAACTCGATGCAGTTCTCGATGGAGGGCTCGATCCGCTGATTCAAGCTCTTCGTGCGCATTATCAGGCGGAGGCATTGCGGGGAGAGAATTGATTTTTTAAATCGATGCTTATATTTCGCGTCTCAAAACTCTTCTCGGAATCAGAAACGGTGTTTTTCCTTTGGTTAAATCGACTCCAACAGCCAGATTGTGGGGAATTGCGAAGTCGGTTGCCGGTCGAATACTCACATTCGTTGATCCGTAATGATAAGTCTGCACCTGTTGTCCTGCCTTCACCTCTTCTCCCGGTTTTGGATAAACCTCTGCATCATTGACATACGTTGCGGCAACGTAGCCTTCGGCAATAATTCCATCCTTTGTCTTATAAGCAGTAATATAGCGGTTTTGCCAGGCGAGATAACGGGCACCTGCCTGGCCATCCACCTCCGGCTCATCCCAGATTTCAGTCCCGACTGTATAAGCTTTTCCGGGGATTTGTTGATTGACCAACAATTCTCCATCGGAAGGGGCATATCCCAAATGAAGATTTTTGGGACTTAGATAGGTCACGACGACGATGACCTCTTTGTCTGGCGGAAAATGTTGACTTGCCTCTTCTCCCAAAAATTCTTTGACCGTCGTCGTATGCCCTTTGATTTGAATCACTTGATCGAGTGAACCTCTTCCGATGTAAATGACTTTTCCGTCGGAGGGAGCTGAGCCTTCCATAAATCGAAAATTGTCCCGCCTCTCACGGGTAAATCCTGCATCCCAACTATAATAAAATCTCTTTCCATCTCGGGGGCGAAAACCTCTGAGATCGATTCTTGCTCCCCAAGCGAATGGGTAGAAAAGAAGACCGGTGCCAGGCATTTGGGAAAGATGTCCGATGGAAACAGAGGAACGGATTGGATCTACCACCGTATAAAACGTTTTGAGTCCCCATGAAAATCCATTTCCATTCGTAGGAATTCCCCAGATAAATGCCTTTGGAAATCCATCGACTGGATCAGGCTCTCCATCGATCGTGATGATTCCCAGGCGACCTTTTAATGACTCTTGTGCTTTTTCGGCATTGACAATTTCGGGGAGAAGCGGAACCAATTGTGGGATTTCCGTATTGGGTCTTGATTTAAAAGGATGCGGTTTTCCCCGGCTTTCTTTGACCAGCATTCGCCCTCTCACCAAAGCGTAGAGGGATGCAAGGCCAGTAAAGAGCGCGGTTCTCGCAATCGGGTGAGGATATCCCTGATGATAATTCCAGAGCAAGTGGGTTCCCGTTCCGCTGGCCAAGGCAGCCAATGCGGTTGGAATACGAAGCTGGGAAAGAAGCCAACCGAAGATTGCCGCCTGTCCTGTCACGGGAGAGGCGAGACAACTTGCCCCCAGCCAGAGATAATCGGCGGTTCGGTTGAATCTTCTGGAAAGTTTTTGCGGATCTTCGGCGATTCTTTTTTCGGGGATTGGGTCATCGACTTTTTCAGCGGATACTCTTGGATTTTTTTCCGTGATCGCTTCCGGAAAAATGTCTATTTCTTGAGAATCGAAAGAACCCTGTTTCTCCGCTATCATGATTCTGACAGAGAACTCCACTCCCTGGTGGGTGACTATAAAGAACGGATTTGGACTTTCTTTTCCGATCAATTCAAACCGGTCGAACTGATGGGAAAACTGTTTGGAAAAAATTTCCAGAAATGAACCGAGATTTTTTCTTTGCAATCCCCTTTCTGTACCCAATTGGATGATGACGCTGGCTCCGCAAATTCTTCTTTGCGGATTTGCATCGAGTAGAGTACGTTTGAAACTGATTTTGACTTCCAATCCTTCTTCAGGGGGATGGGAACTTCCTTCCTGCCAGGTCTGTTCGTTATCGAATCCTTTTGGAATCCAAAAAGAGGGATCTTTGCAAGGAGCCTTGATTTTTTCCAGAAGAGGAATCACTTCCCATTCGAGTGCTGCATTCCAGGCGGTGAAAGTTTTTTTGAAGGAGTTGATCGTGCGAATATCGCCCGAAAGTGTGCGGTAAAAAAGGGCAACGGTTCCATCTAACAGCGGATCGGGAATGACGATACTTCCAAATGTTTTTCTCAGGATATCCACTCGAACCAGGGCGGTTTTCACTTTTTCTATTTCAGGACTGTATTCTACGGTTGCGTAACGCTCGCCCAACCGGATGGAGCGTTGAAGATCGGCTTCGTTGGAATCTGCAAAAAGTTTTTCCCCATCCCCCAAAAGTTTTCTCCATTGGGCGGCAGTTCTTTTTTCATGGGGGGGTTCTCCGGCACAAGCGGCAAGCAAGAAAGCCAGATCATTTTCGTTGCTGCCTTGGGGGTTGAGTGCCAAAACCTTTTTAAGATGAGTTTGTCCGGCTCTTGCCAGCTCTGCGGTTAAATGGGTGAGGTTTTCTCCCAACGAAATTCGATTAGATAAAATTCCGAGAGCTGCCTGACCGATTTGCGAGTCAGGATCGAGGCCACTTTCCCGGATAAAACCGTGAAGCTGGGCGACCGTTTCTCCGGAAAGAGGGGCGGTTTCTCCTGTTTTCACCCCTCGAAGAGAGGGGAAAGATCCTGAAAAAGAACCGTTATCGTTATGGGAAGTCATCATTAAAATCGGAGCCCGGTTTTCTTTGGAAGAAGATTTGATGACTCTTTCAAACTTTGCTGAACCGATTATTTCCCCGTTATTTCCTGCGAGAGCGGGTGAAAACATTTCCTGTAGCGGATCAAAAAATCCTTTCTTTCCCTCTAAACCGTGTCGACTCTTGGTTGGTTTTCGTAATGCGTAATCCAGTTCCTGCTGTGCCTTAAAAATAGAGATTTGGGGACAGGTTGTTGCCAGAAAGCCTGCACTGATCTCCATCCGCCATGAGGTGAGCTGACAATTGAAAAACCGTTCGGTGAGAGAAAAGTTTCTTTTTTCAATCAAATTACACTCTTCAAAGGCAACATCGACGGTCATCAAGGCGGAGTTTTGCACCAGGTTTCTCACGACGGCATTGTGCGCCAATATCCCTTTTCCCATCACTTTGCAGACAGCAATGGTGGCGATTCCATGAATGTTTTCGGTGAGAGGTCCAATTTTAAATTCTCCCGATCTTCCGAGTTCAGAGGCGGTGTTGAAGGCGATTCCTTCGGTAATCCAGCTGGCAGAGGTGGAGAGAACGCGGCTCATTTTCGGATTGAAGAGAGGAGAGAGAAGCCGAAATCCTTGCGCTTGAACGACCGCGGCGAATCCTTGTCCCACCGCGAGTGAGAAGAGGGCAGAGCAGGAGGTTGCCTCGGCAAAAAACGATTGAAGGGTGCACGAAAGAGTCAGCTGGGAAGAGCTGAGAGATTCTTCTCTCGCAAGTTCACAAGTGATGACTGCATCGGAAATAGACAAATTTGACATAAAAACCTCCAATAAAAAATTGGAACAGGATGAGCAGGATATACAGACAACTCGTGGTTTTAAAAAATAAGTTGTGTGAAATTTTGGGTGTTCATTTTTTTTCAAATTTCATCTGGAGGAGGAAAGTCAGGAAAAGAAGATCGATCTGAACAATCTTCGCAAGTTTTGGATGATTCCATTTCGTCTGAGTCGGGAGTTTTTTTTGATCTCTGCCTCTGAAAGTTCCATGATCGGCTGGGAAGGGGCTTTTTCGATTTTTCCTTCCAATAAAATTCTCACCTTAAATTGTATTTTCTTATCGCTAAGGATCAACTGATGACCTGTGGCAGTTTCTTCCAGATGGGTCATCGCAACATGCTTATCTGCATGTTCCCGAGCCAGCTGGATAAATCGTGGGAGATCCGTTTGATGAAATCCGGATTGATTTTTGAGTCGAATGAGAATTTCTGCTCCGCGAACTCTTTGCTCGGGATCCTTATCCAGCCAAGGGGGATGATAGATCACTTCTCCTTCAATCCCTTTGATTCTTTGATAATCATCGGAGTTCTGAGGCAAATCGCCCAGCCAGAAGGAACTTTCTTCGTAGGTAGTCCCGACTTTTTTCAAAAAAGGTTTGTCGGCAGAAGCGAGGATCAATAGTGCCAGTTTTTTGCCATTCTCTCCTGAAAAATCGACTTGGAGAGCATTTTGTAAAATGATTAAGGCTGAAAAGAAAATGTAAGAGGAACTCGGCCATCCAAAAAACAAGTTGTTTAATTTTTACAACCAGAAGAAAAGAGGAGAATGGATTCTAAAACCTGGACCCTACTAAAAACTCTTCAATGGACCGTCGATTATTTTGGTTCCCATCCAATTGAAAATCCCCGATTGGAGGCTGAGATCCTTCTTGCGAAGGTTTTGGGGCTTAGCCGTGTTCAGCTTTATACCCGGTTTGATCAACCGCTTCAGGACGAGGAATTAAAAAACTATAAAGCCTTGATCCAACGCCGGATCAGGCGCGAACCGCTTGCCTATATTGTCGGAAGCAAAGAGTTTTATTCAAGAGATTTTATAGTGACTCCTGATGTGTTGATTCCGCGCCCTGAAACCGAGATGCTAATTGACGAGGCGATCTCGTTTGCCAAAGATCGGCAAAAGCTTCAAATAGCTGATCTGGGAACCGGCAGTGGCTGCATTGCCATTACCCTGGCGCTTGAAATTCCAGACTCCCTGGTTTGGGCGATCGATTCCTCCGAAAAAGCATTGGAAGTTACGAAAAAAAATGTCGATAAATACCAGCTTCAAGAAAGAATCCGAATGATTCATGCGGATATTTTAAAAGAGGAGTGGTCTAAAGAAATTTCGCCCCTTGATCTGATCGTTTCCAACCCTCCCTATATTTCCTCCGGCGAAATTGAAAAGCTTGCTCCTGAAATCCAATTCGAACCGCGAACTGCGCTGGATGGAGGAAAAGAAGGTTTTGATTATTATCAAACCATCATCCCATCGTCCCTTATCCATCTCAAAAAAGGAGGGGTTGCTCTTTTTGAGATCGGGTTTGATCAGGAGAAAAAAATTCGTGAACTGCTTGAAAAGACTGGAAATGACAATTTCGAAATAAAATTGGATTTGGCAGGTCATCCGAGAGTGGTTAGAATAACAAACGGTTCATTTGACGATTGATTCTTTTGGAAGATGCCGTTAGAAACGACCTCCACATTTGAACCTTTTTCAAGGTTTCTTCTGATTCATCTTTCTTCTTCATGAGGGATTTTAAGACGGGTTGAAAACATTATGGATAAAATTGTCATTCAAGGTGGGGAAAAAATCCGGGGAAAAGTAAAAGTTTCCGGCTCAAAAAATGCCGCACTTCCGATCATGACCGCCTGTATTCTCGCTACTGGATGGAGCGATATCCGCAATCTGCCTGAGCTTCGCGATATCCGCACGATGGGAAAGCTTCTCGAAGGTTTGGGAATCGAAGTCAAGTTTGGAAAAAAACGGGTCAAAATCCACACCAACGGTTTCAGCAATTTTATTGCTCCCTATGATTTAGTGAGAACGATGCGAGCTTCAGTCCTCGTTTTGGGTCCCTTGGTCGCTCGCCTTGGAAAAGCGCGAGTTTCGTTGCCTGGAGGATGTGCCATTGGTGCTCGCCCGATTGATCTTCATTTAAAAGCACTGGAGGCGATGGGGGCACAAATTAAAATCGAAAAAGGATATGTGGAGGCAGAAGCAAAACGACTGAAAGGGGCAAAAATCAGATTTGAATCGGTGACAGTCACTGGAACTGAAAATATTATGATGGCAGCGACTCTCGCAGAGGGGAGAACGATTCTTGAAAATTGTGCCTTGGAACCTGAAGTAGTTGATCTCGCAAATTTTTTAAAATTAATGGGGGCGAAAATCAAGGGAGCAGGAACGAGTCGTATTGAAATTGAAGGGGTCAAAGAGCTAAAGGGAACTCAATATGAGGTAATGCCCGATCGTATTGAAGCTGGCACCTTCATGATTGGAGCGGCTTTGACGGGTGGAGAAATTTTGGTCGATGGAATTAATCCGGTTTATGTTGAAGCACTCTCAAAAAAATTGCGGGAAGCGGGCGCGAAGGTCCAACAAGTAAATGGCGGCATTCAGGTGATCGGCCCGAAAAAGATAAAAAGTGTCAATGTTGAAACTTCTCCCTACCCAGGTTTTGCGACCGATTTTCAGGCGCAGTTTATGACGCTGATGACCTGCGCGGAGGGAACCTCGGTTATTACTGAAACCATTTTTGAAAACCGTTTTATGCATGTCGGTGAATTAATTCGAATGGGAGCGGATATCAAAACCGACGGGAACAAGGCGACGATCAAAGGAGTTTCCGCCCTTTCCGGTGCGCCAATCATGGCAACCGATCTTCGCGCTTCTGCTTCGCTGGTTCTTGCGGGGCTTGCTGCCGAGGGGATTACGGAGATTGCGCGGGTTTATCATATTGATCGAGGATATGAAAAGATTGAGAAAAAATTTCGGAAGTTGGGGGCGAAGGTGAAACGAGTGAAGATGAGGTATTAGGAATATTTACCTATAAAACTTTATACCAATTTTTATCTTCCGCCGGAGTGAAGTCTAATTTTTTCGCTGTTTCGTCATATAATTTCAATGCTGTTTCCAGGGGAAGGTGCACAGTTCCATCATCGTTATAAAGCCATGGATTGTTATGTGCGCTTTGAATCATCACGGTTCCAAAACCAATTCGTCGACTTATCTCTATACATACTTTGGTAAGTAGTTGTTTCCAGTGAAGGTCTCCCAAACCTCGAGGGTTTCTACGTTCTATGTTTTTTCCTTGTGGATCAAGAAGATTGACTCTGGTTCCCTGAAATTGCCTTATTTTCAATAAAGGAGCATTGAAGGGCATGGGAATAGAGACCTCTTTTTCTGTCGAAAGATAAGGAAAACCGACGGAGTTGGGTACTGCGGGAGTAAGTGCAATTGAAGCGCTCGGCTCTCCTTCATAAAGAAGTAATATTCCAACACTACCATCAAGTGCGATATCCCAATCTTTATCTCTTTTTGTTTTTGAACCTTGGGCCCATTTTCCCACGATCGAACCTGGCCAGCCAGGATAACCAGTCCATATACCTTCCAGATGGTAGCATTGCATTTTTTTGGATAATCTGCTTCCAATCGCACAACTTTCTAAAATTGAATCTAATAATTCTCTTTCTAAAATTTCACTTTCCAATAAATATTTAAACAGCTTAAAGGTTTTGATTTTGAATGACGTGGGAATTCTGACTGATTGTACAAAATGTGTTCTGGCGATTTTCAATAACTGTTCGTCTTTTTTTGATAGATGACTTCTGCTTAAAAAAGTTTCAAAACCTCCATAATTCAGAGCGCAAGCGAGAGTAAACCAATAAGTATCTTCTCCCAGATTTGATCTGATTGCGTCCGGTGGAAGGTGTGCCAGCAATTTTGACAAACTTTTCGTTGCCGCAAGTGAAAGTGTATCCAAGGTTTCCAATTGCCAATCTTTTGGAATTTCATTTCCTGTTTTTTCAATACATTCCTCAAAAGTGCTTCCGGTGTTTCTTTTTAAAGTATCCTTGGCCGAAGGAAATTGCTGATAGAGCTCATGAATAGCTTGTAAGCTGTTTTCACCGGGAGTTCCCGTAGAGAATAAATGATTGCTTCCTTTTTTTTCCCAGGATTTCTCAGAACCCAAAGAAGAAAGATGAAACGATAATTTCCCTCCCCCTTCCATGGCGAACTCGGTAATTATTTCTGGATATTTAAATAAACCTGAAAGAGCAGCTTTCCAATGAAATGAACCTCTCTGACTCATCTCATACTTCAAATCCTGTTTTGCCTCGTAACTTTTTATTTCCGAAAAACAGATCCCAATCAACGCGCCACTCACCATCATCTGACAATTCATCAGCTCGGCACTTGCCATTTTTTCGATAAAACTTCCCTGTTGTCCCTCGATCAGATGAAAGCTGACGCAGACCTCATCAAACTTTACCATCAGCGCGTCTTGCGCCAAATGTTGCAGGATCAGGTTGGGAGGGAGAACGAGGCCGCTTCCTTTCATGATAATCATCGTGAGACTGGTGTGAATCCATCCTCCCCAGCCTTCTTCCACTCTTCCACCGAAGATTTCACGTTCTTTCAATATTTTGGGGATCGAATGAATTCCGGTCGCTTCTGCGAGGCAAGCGGCAAAGGCAGATCCACCTTTGATGAGAAAAGCTTTTTTGGGATCTTGGATGAAAAGGGATAAAACCCGCGAACATTTTACTCGTGCGATTGAGGCAAAAAGGGAAGCACCGATCATGCCACACAAACTGTAGCCATCGACCGCTTGGGCACAGAAAGATTGAATCATCTGTGAAGTGGCCAGCTGACTGTTGGTGATCGTTTCTTCATTAGCCAAACTGCAGCTAACGAGAGATTCAGAAAATGTGATTGAATCAGCCATAGGGGTCGAAGAGAAAAGAAAATAATGTTAGTGATGGAATATCGGAAGAAATCAGAAAAGGTTGTGGAATTATTTCGGCAAATTGAAATGCTGAGAGCCAGTCGGCTCTAAAAATCCGTGGGGGGATCTTTCATAATACTTTTCAAGGGTTTGCAGAGCCTCTTGGGTTCCGATTTGTTCGAGAGATTTTGCGGCGATGTTGATCATGGAAGGATCTGCCGATTTTAGGGCGATTTCCAGGGTGGGAATTCCCTTCACACTTTTCAATTGTCCCAGGCTTCGAACGACCGCCAATCGAACATAATAGCGGGGATCTTTGGCATATTTCAGGCAAAGTGTTTCAGCGTCTGTTCCTCCCATTTCTCCCAATGCCTCAATTATGGCTGATGCACGGATCGGATCTTTTTCTTTTGCGATAATTTTTTCAAAGAGGGGATAGGTGTCGTGGCGCTGATGTCGTCCCAGAATTTGAAGTAGTCCAACCTTGAGTGAATTGGAGGCATTGTCGAGCGTTTTTATATAGTCGGCGATCGGAATGGGAAGATGCTGTGATTCAAGGGATTCGGCTGATAGAAGACAGACCGTTTCCGGAGAGATGCAGAAAAAACTTTTCAGGGTAGAGCCGATTTCGGGAGATTTGATTTGGGCTAGTTTTTTTGCGATGGTGATTTTTGTTTCATCGGAGATTTGTGAAGATTGAACTAGTCTTGAAAGAGTGGTCAGATTTTCTGGACTGACTGATGTTTTTTCGAGGACAAAAAAATCTTTGATCAAACCTTCCTGCAAAGCTTTTAGGGAACTTTGTTCCAAGGTTTTAAGATAGAATTTTTTCAGCTCTGCTTCATTCTTGCCTGAACCGGATAATTTCAAAAAATCTCCGATAAAAGAAACGAGCGATTTTTGATCTTCGGGAGAATCAAATAATGTATGAGTTTTTCCGGCCAACTCAAATTGAACTCCCTGTTTAATCATCTGCTGCCAAGCAGTATAGGAGGGAAGCGTCTTTAAAAAGACCAGAATTCTTTTTGAAGGTTGAAAAAGTGAAGCAGTGTTGGAAAATAGTTTTTGATCCAAAAGTTTGAGAGTCGGGCGAGAGTAAGATCCTTTCAAAACCTGCACCGGCTTCAGAGTGACGATGATGAAATCTTCCCGGTTATTCCATTTTTCGGTTTTTTCAACCGTGGCGGTCAAAATCAGAGAAGCGTTCTGAATATTTTCAACGATGGTTTCAGATCGGGAAATTTTCGAATACAGAAAAAATGAGAGAACAAAAAAAAGAGCCAGAATTTTTTGGTTTGAAAAGTTAAATCGCTTCATCAAATTCTACCACCTTTGTTTTTGATTGAAATCCTGTCACGATTCGAATGGATGATTTTCTGATCTTGTAATGTTTTGCCAAAACTTCAATGAGCGCTTCATTCGCTTTTCCATCAATCGGCGGAGTGGTCAGCTTCACTTTCAGTTGATTGATTGAAATTTCCTGAACCTCATTTCGCGACGATCGCGGAATTACTTTGATCTGGTAACGTTTCATGAAACCTAATTTTCAATCCAGTGAATTTTTTCTGTTTGCGACATTCGGTAGAAAGCCCGAATTTCCGAATAAATCGCATGAGTTTGATCGGAATGAAAGTAGGTTTTTCTCAAATGATGACAATATTTAAAGGCAAGTTTCGCCGAGGTTTCATAGCGCGATTTTTCCTCATTGCTTAAAGTGGGAATCCACTCCGATTCTTCATAAAGTGAATCAATTAAATCCCCGAGATGTTTTGGATGAACCGTTTGGGAGAAAAGAAGAAATTTGTCGATTTCCGCCTGAAGCTCCAGCTCAAGTTGAGTGAGTGATTTCTCCTGCTCCGCTTTCCACAAAAAATAAATAAAATGGCTCACTCCTTCGACGAGGGAACCGAGTTTGTTGAATAATGGGAAAGGCGCACGGCCACGCGCTATTACAGGATTTTTTATTTCTCTCCAGTTTAAATTTCTGCTCCAATCCAATAGTTCAGGGTCTAATAAAAGCCCTACATCAATTGAGTTTTTATTTTGTCGGATCAGGAGAGTTTCATCCGAATTCTTAAGCCAGGAAAATTTTTTTGAATATTTCGACCGTTCTTTTTCACCGAGCAGAAAATCATCCACCGAAAAAGAACATTTGATTTGATAAATATTTTCAATTTCCTGTTGGATGGAGGTGAGCATATATTAATTCCAGCGTAGGGGCGAACCTTGTGTTCGCCCTGACTGCGTTGATAATCATTAATCTTCACATAGTCGCAAAGACTATTTCAGGGCGAACACAAGGTTCGCCCCTACAATTATTGAATAAAATGGGTGTTCAATCTTTCATCCGGAAAAATTCCCTCTTTCACTAATTTCTCTTTGATTCGTTCGCTTCCGGTTCGAAGCCATTTTTCATAAAGTCTCAAAAGATTTGCCTGATGTTTGAGTTGGGCGATTTCGCTGACTTCGGAAATGACATCCATCCATTGAACGAAATGATCCGCTAGGTTTGAAAAGATTCCACTGAAAATCATTTGGCGTTTGGTTTGAGTGGATAAAGAGGAAAGCTGGGCGTAGGCTCCTTCTCCCATGCTGATGTAATAATCGAGATCGACTATTTTACGATTTAGGCTATCCTGAAAATAACCTGAAACGAAGAGGGAAAAATCCCCCAGATATTTCAAGGTTTCAGTTTTATTTTGAATATTTCCGTTTTGGGCTTTGAATAAAAGAGTCGCGAGCGGGGTTTCAATATTTTCGTCCGTTCGTTGAATCCGATCGGAATGAATAAATTGGGAAAGCAGATTGACCAGGTAATAGGGAATATGATCATCGACCGAAATATTTTGGTGCTTGATCGCCTCGGTGATCAGTTCATGAAAATAGAGCTGAAGACTTGGGCATTCCTGCACCAGCTTCTGTTCGTTTCCCATTCGCTTACCTCCTCGTTAAAATAAAAAGTCGTTTAAAAGCCCTCACTTTTAAAACGACCTACTTTGTTCAATAATTTTAAACTTTTTAAAAAGGAACTCAAAGTAGAATTCTTGTAGGAGTTGTTGCGACGCGTTAAGAAGGGTTAAAGCTTACTCAAAAATCTCGGTAGTTTCATCCGAATGAAACAGTTTTTTCCCCATTTTTCTCAGATAGAAAGTGCCAAAAATCGCCTTTAAAAGATAATTCGCAAACATGCAGGAGAGAGAGATGGCGAGCAGAATCTCTTCCGGTTTTACGATTCCTTGCGTCAATAAATCTCCATGGATCTGGTTTTTTAACAACTCAACGGTGGCGGCTTGCACGGTTCCAAGCCCGCCTGGAGTGACCGGGATCGTTCCAATCCAGACAATCACCGGAACGGTCGTGAGCACATCGGTAAAAGCAATCGACACACGAAACGCGTGAATTGCAATATATTGCGTTCCGATAATCGCCAGATGGATCGGGAGTCGCATGAATGCAATCCTTAAATAATCGAGGGTGGTTGCCTGATGAAAAGTCTGAAAAAGATGTTTTCCCCGAATCCAGTCAAAAAAACGGAACCGGATTTTCAGTCTGAATAATCTTGAAACCCATTGTCGCCAGAAGATGAGATGCGTTGCAAAAGCGATGAAAAATAAAAATCCGATTTTTTGAACCCAATCGCTCAAGTTTAAAATTCCCCAGGGAACCGGGATTTGAATTTTCACAAAAAAACTTCCAATAAAGGCGAATAGCACCACCCAAGAGAGATCGATTAAAAAGATCAGCAAAATAATTCCGAGGATTTTAAAAAACGAGGCGTTTTTTGTCCGCTTTAAAAAGTAGGCAAATCCTGCCTGTCCGGCGATATAATTGACCACCGAGAGCAGATAGCTGACGACGCGAGCTGGAACCAATTCTTTCATCGAAACTGGTGTTCCAAAACGGTTGACCACCCAAGTCAAACTCCAGCTGTCGACCATTAAAACAAACAAAAAATAGAGAATGGCATAAGGGACAAAAATCAAAGGATTGACATAGCTAAATGCCTTCCAGACCTTGGCGGGTGGGTATTTGGAGAAAAGAAAGAAAAAGACCGCTCCGGCAATGATCCAAGGGAGAAATTTCTTGATGAGCGAGAGTGCTTTTTTCATAGAAGCGCTGTTTATCGGGGGGATTTGAGCATCCGTCAACTTTAAATTTGACAATCGAAGGGGGGGTTCGTTACATCCCACTCAGACATTCAATAGATCTCTTGCGTAAATCCAAATTGATGGTTCGACTACGCTCACCATGTCCC
>CAZSRQ010000022.1:0-25224 GCA_964609335.1 uncultured Pseudomonadota bacterium | reverse complement strand
TTTTCTAGAAGTTCATTTAATGCCTTATCTCTTACTGCTCTAGAAAAATTATCTACGAGATGAAGATGATCACAGGAGTTAAGTAACGAATTAGCCAAATGATATCCTAAAAATCCTGCTCCTCCAGTAATGAGGATTTTCATAAACCTTTTCCTCTCCCAATACTTTCTATTGTACAGCCAATACTGCGTATTTCTTGTCGTTGCTTTTTGGTAAGTACATTGTTTGCGTCAAATACTAAAATTTTTTTACCTTTAAACAATTCAGCAAAATTGATCTTACTATAATTAGGGTGTGAAACTGCAAAAACAATAGTATCAAAATCGCTTACTAAAGGGAGATCCGATAAAACAACCCGATCCAATTCAGGCCAATAATTCACCAAAGGATCATGACAAATAATTTCAGCTCCACTTTTTTCTGCTGACTCTACAAAAATTTGTGAAGGGGAAAAGCGCGTATCTCCAATATCTTGTCGGTAACTTACTCCTAATAATAAAAGCTTTTTGCCCAAAAGTGTTCCTAATATTGATTCAATTTTTCGAAGTGTCACTAATGGCATCATTTTGTTAAAGGAGACAGCTCGAGTCGAGAATGGAAAGTCTAAATCTGAAAAATTAAATAATTCCTTAGCAACAATAGGAGTAAATAAAGGATCTTTCGTTAAGCAATATCCCCCTACACCAAATCCAGGATATCGCATATTCGAATGGGTAGGGCGCTGACGAATAGCATCGACAACCTCAAATAAGTCAATTCCAACCGCTTCAGCAAATCGCCCCCATTCTTCCATAAAAGCTATTGTTGTCGCACGATAACTATTTTCAAGCACTTTTGCTGTTTCCGATGCTGTTGTTGAAGCTAGGCGAGTCAGTGGGAAGTCTTTCACATTGATAACTTTAGAAAAAAACTCTGCGCAAGCTTCTGCAGAAGCAGAGGTATGACCAGAATAAACTCTCCAAAAATTAATAATAGAATCAAGATAATGACTCCCGGGCATCACCCTTTCGTAAGAGTGAGCCAATAAAAAATCTTCTGAAGATAAACCACGTTTTTTTAAAACTCGAGTCAGTTCTGGTACAATAATTTTTTCGCATGTTCCTGGAGGGACAGTTGTTTCAATAATAACAAGTGTTCCAGGAGATAAGTTTTCACCAATAATACAAATTGCTTTTTTAAAAGACTCCATTGAAATTTTTGGTTCCTTTTGCCCATTGAAGAGATCTAAATGAACATCTACGACTATTATTTGGGCAGAACTGTAAATATTAGGGTCAGTAGTAGCCGATAAGTTTCCTTGAGTAAAAGCCTGTCGAGTCGCATCGATTAGTTTTTTGTCTGAAGTAACAAAAGGAAAGTCACCTTTATTAATTTTTTGAATTCTTGAAAGTCCTTCGGGGGTGGATAAGTCAACCCCTGTAACATCAAATAATGGAAATCCAGATGAGTCTTTAGCGATTGCTACAGCAACGGCCATTGCACTACCGACAAAACCAAGTCCTTGAATACAAACTTTTTGTTTTTTACTTTCTTTACTGTCGGTAAGCATGTTTATTTTCTAAAAACCATTGATATGTTTTGGTTAAACCTTGTTCCAGACTTATTTTCGATTCCCATCCCAACTGTTTCAGTCGACTGATATCCAATCGTTTAACTGGAGTTCCATCCGGCATAGTGGTGTTAAACCTTAATTCTCCTTTGAATCCTATAATGAGTCGAATCATTTCCGCTAATTCACGAATAGTGATATCGCTTCCTGTTCCAATGTTGATGGGAGAAGTAATTTTTTCTTGATTCATTATAAAACAGCAAGTTGCTGCTAAATCATCTACAAACATCAATTCACGTCTTGGTTTTCCACTCCCCCAAATTTCAACTTCTCTGTTTCCTACTTCTTTAGCCTCATGAATTTTTCTTATAAGAGCCGGAACCACATGCGCATTTTCCAAATTAAAATTATCATTAATCCCATATAAATTAGTTGGCATAACTGAAACAAACTGCGTGCCATATTGCTGATTATAAAATTGACACATTTTAAGTCCCGCAATTTTAGCTATTGCATAGGCTTCATTAGTTTTTTCCAATTCTCCTGTTAAAAGATAATCTTCTTTAATTGGTTGAGGACATTCTCTTGGATAAATACAGGAGCTACCAAAAAACATTAATTTTTTTACTCCAAAAAGATAGGAGCTATGGATAACATTGCTTTGTACGGCTAAATTGGAATAGATGAATTCAGCAGGATAGGATCTATTTGCATGAATGCCACCGACTTTGGCTGCAGCTAAAAAGACATAGTCAGGCTTTTCTTGAGCAAAAAAAACCTGAACATTTTTTTGATCAATTAAATTTAAATCTTTATGGTCACGGGTAATAATTTTTTGATAACCCTTCTCCTTTAAATGGCGATGGAGAGCAGAACCTACCAAACCGTTATGACCAGCAATAAATATTTTTGAATCTTCTTTCACCGGATTGTAATTTTATTTTGGGACCAATTTAAATTTTTTTCTTGCAGAATGATTTGTCCGTGACCGGGGGATTTTAAGCCGACCATTTCGATATCCGCATCCACCATAATTTTAACTAACTCATTAAAGTTAACTCTTGGCTCCCATTTTAATTGAGTTTTAGCTTTTGTAAAATCGGCTTTTAAATGATCAACTTCAGTTGGTCTAAAATAGTTGGGATCTATCTCAACATAATCATGCCAATCAAGATTTACATAAGAAAAAGCATTTTCGACAAATTCTTCTACTGTATGACTTTCTCCGGTTCCTATCACAAAATCATCAGGGATTTCCTGTTGTAAAATTCTCCATTGGCATTCAACATATTCTGGAGCAAAACCCCAGTCACGGCGTGCTTGAAGATTACCTAAATAAAGTTTGTTTTGTTGGCCGGCTAAAATTCGAGCTAATGCACGAGTGATTTTTCTAGTGACAAACGTTTCTCCTCTTCGAGGAGATTCATGATTAAACAGCAGACCATTACAAGCAAAAAGATTATATCCTATTCGATAGTTTACAACATTCCAATATGAGAAAACTTTTGCAACGGCGTAAGGGCTACGAGGTTCAAATGAGGTTTTTTCATTTTGAGGAGGGATGGCTGACCCAAACATTTCTGAGGAAGATGCTTGGTAAAATCTTGTCTTAATTCCACTTTTGCGAATTGCTTCTAAAAGGCGAAGACTTCCTAGCGCTGTGACATTGCTTGTATACTCTGGAATATCAAAGCTAACGCGAACATGGCTTTGCGCTCCTAGATGATAAATCTCATCAGGGACAAGATTATAGATTAAATCAGTGAGTTGGCTTGAGTCAGATATATCCCCATAGTGGAGAAAAAAACGACTCCCGTTAATATGAGGATCAACGTAGAGGTGATCAATGCGTCCTGTATTAAAAGTGCTAGCCCTTCTAATAAGACCATGGACGATATAACCTTTATGTAATAACAACTCCGCTAGATAAGAGCCGTCTTGTCCTGTAATTCCGGTAATAAGTGCTTTTTTCATAAAGTGAATTTTCGTTAAGTCAACTAACCGTTTATGGTGAAGCTAAATAGTTTTTCTTGAAAAAAAATGATTTACCGCTTTCCAGATCTGCATACCTAAGAAAATTTACCTATTAACTTTTTAATCAGTTGAGTAAAACTTTTATTTGTCCGGTCTTAGGCTGAAATGTTTTTATTGCACGGTTTCAGCTTTTTTCTTCACTCTCCATTGATCAAAGTTAAATTGTACTCCCACTTCTCCCAAAAAATTATTTTTATTTTGACCACTTACAAAATTAAAGTTTTGAACAAACTCGTATCCAGCTTTTGTTTTTATAAAAAATGGATTTTCTTTCATTCGGTATAACCATTCGACTGTAGTGCGATAACGATTTTCACTTGGATTATTTTGAACTATTACAAACTGAGGGCTCACAGCATTAGCCCAGATATCTCCACTCCTAAGTTCTATTGACTCATTGAATGTAAGTAAATGTTGTGAGTTAATATCTACATTAGAGCTTAAATAAAACCCCTGAGCATCAGGCCCTAGGTTGTCTCCCAAGATGAATCCATTTAAAGTCAAACCTGTTATGTATTGGCCATGTCGATAAAAAATCGGTCCCGTATGATGATATTCTAATCTTAAATCTGCTTTTCCGGTATTTACTAGTCGTCCCAGATAAATTCCACCCATAAATCCAGAATCTAAAAGAAAAAAATCTTCTGTGCGATCGATTGTTGGGCTGTCATCCAATATAAACTCGCCATAAATTTCCAAATTTCGTGCAGGTGGAATTCGAAATCGAAAATCAAGCCCCCCCATTTTGTTAGAGGCGATATCGGTCCTCGCACCTTTATATAAAGTACCGAAAGGGATTCCTTCCACTAAGCTATTTTTAAAAGAGTTGGGAGGTGCACCTCGTCCTCCCGATTCTACCAACATGGAATATCCGAGCTCGAAGAACGAAAATGGCTGAATACTAAACTTATATCCTAAAAGGTAAGGATAAGGATAATTTTGTTCAGGTCCGAGAGTGGAGAAGAAGTAAGACATCTTAAGTGCCCCAAGATATTTTAAGATGGAAGGGAGAATAAAAGGGCTGTCATTGGAAATCTTTATCATGTCGAGACCACGAGGGTTATTGGATAAAACGAGTCCTGCATCTTTTCCCTGTCCCCAAACCAGATTATCTCGGCCGACTTCGAGTTCAAAATTTTTAAAATAGACTTTGCCATAAAGATAGAGAAGAAAAATATTGTTATTGTTGGACTCATTATTTCCCGTGGCAAAAGCCAATTGAAAACGAGGTTGGAGATAGAGAGCAAAATGGTTGGTCAGTCTTGCCCAATGAGTCGTTTCGAGAGAAGGGTTCATTCCTTCAATTAACTCTCTTCCCTGTTGATATTGAAGAAGCGGGTTAATGGTCGCATTCATGCTTCCAGCACCATTATTGGGAATCACCAGTCTTGCTTTACTATTGGATCCTGTCAGATCGACAGTTACTTTTTCTAGTGGATGAAGAGAGTACCAATGGTTTTCCCCTTCCACCGTTTTTAAGAAAACCAACTCCTCATGAAAGTCCTGTTTTAAGCGGTTAAGAGTTGGTTTTAAATAATCGACTCTTGCTTGAATCGCCTGTTTTTCTGTTTCAGAAAGTTTTGGATCATTGAGTTTCTCTTCAAGGTTCGGGAGATGTTTTATCGCTTCAGAAACAATTCTTGCAATTTCTTTTCGTGAATAGGGACGTTGTCCGACAATAATTTTGTCCACCAAGCCCTGGGAAGTCAGTCGATCAATGTCTCGATAAACAGGATCTAAGGTCGATATATTGATGGATGCCTGTGTGTAAGCGAATGAAGGATAAAGTAAACTCAGTAAGCAGAAGAGACCAAAAAATGTAAAACTTTTCTTAAACAGAAATTAACCATGTCTTTCTAAATCAGTATATTTCAAGGTTGCTCGCATATTTCCGTTCAACCATTTAAACAATACTTTTACCCGACCTGCAGCCGGAAGATTTTTTTCTATCATTCCCTGGAGATCTTTTAAGATTCCCTTTTTCACCTTGACCTCGTCCCCTTCTTTAAAAAGAAGTTCTTGTTCCCGGAGGAGACCGTTTTCTATTTTCATTTTTAAAGTTTCAATGACGATATCCGAAACAGGGGCCGGATCTGATCCATTTCCCAAAATTCTGTTTACTCCGCGAGTGTATCGAACCATTCGGTGATGATTTGGATCGGTAAAATCTGTTCGGATGAAGAGATAGCAAGGAAAAAGAGGTTTAGGAGATGGGACTGCATTCATTTGGGGAAAGAAGAGTTCATAATGAGCTCTGTTGAGCTGGTTTATAACCTCTTTTTCTTTTTTTAGTTTCGTTCGAATGACGTACCAAGCGTTCATTTTGTTATTACTCTCCTCCTCATGAAAAGTGATACTTTAAACAGGCTACCGCCATTGAATCAAATAAGATTCTCGTGTAATTTCAATAAGTTATGTTCAAAATTACCCTTGCAGGCGCAAAAAGGGTTTTTGAACAATTCTTTAAACAGTTCCACGAATAAAAATTAGGCAAATAGATATATTTCTTAGCTGTTTGCTGTATTCGCTAAAGAAAATTTTATCAACTAAAAAATATGGGCTATCGGTTGATTTTCGTAGCTTTGAGAGGAAAAAAGAGTTTGAGAGATCAAAGTCGACAAACAATGAATTATAAAATTCTAAAAAATGAAAAATCTGTCAAAAAATGGTAAAAGTTATTGAATTTTTTCCCCATTAATCACGATTGAATTTCCATCTGTAATCATTTCAACTGGTCCATTTGCAACTTTTTCTTTGGTGATAAAACCTCCGGCTCCTTTTTCAGTCAGCCAGATTTTTGCTCCCGATTTTTGCCAACGCTCAAGAACCTGTTGATCTGGATGATGATAGTCGTTTCCATTTCCTACGTTGATCAGGGCAACTTTAGGTTTTAGACTGTTGACAAAACTTTGATTGGAACTTGTACTGCTTCCATGGTGATTCACATGAACAGCAGTGACTTCTCCAATTTGTGCTGCCAAGGGAGTTTCTACATCCAATGTTTTAAAGCCACCTGGACTTCCTCCGCCCGTCAGATCGCCTGCGGTCAGGTAACGAAAATTTTTATATTCTATCAGGAGAGAGATGGCGGCACTATTTTCGGTTTGATGTATTCCAACCTGAAAGAGATCGAGCGTTGGACCATTCCAGATTGCGCCATTAACTGCCACACAACGAATCGAAACTTCTGGGTCTAGGCCGATTAGATCCCCAGGTAAAACTGAAAATCTGTTTTTTTCAGCTGCCTTTAAATATTCTGTGTAAAGGGGGGATGAGTCGAGCGGAGTTCCTCCGCGATCATAAACTCCCTGGAGTGGCATTAAATCATCGGCCGTTTCCAATTGACCATCTGCTCCCGCGATCACTTCGCTAATTCCACCGATATGATCGGCATCGTAATGAGTCGCAATGATCATATCGATTGAGTTGATTCGATGCGATTGAAGGTAGGGGAGGATCACCTCAGTTCCTTTTCCAACATTTCCCGCATCGATCAAAATATTTTTTCCGTTGGGGGTAGTGATTAGTGTGGAGTCCCCTTGACCAATATTGAGAAGAGAAATTTTAAGATTCCCGCTATTTTCGTTTGAAGAATTTAATTCGGGAGGAGTGGGAGTCTGTTGCCAATCTTTTGGGAATGGGTTCTGTTTGAGTGTAGCGCAGCCCGAAAAAAGGAGGACAAGAAAAAGCATTAACTTCGGCTTTGTGAGTGACATTTATAATTCTCCTGGGGTTGGTTTTTCGAGATCGATAAAGTCTTTGTTGTTATCCTTCGTATTCAGTCCCTTGATCCGCGATAAGCTATGTCCTTCTTTGACATCGAATGCTGGTTTTCCCTCCAAAATTCCGAGTCCATTGCTCGCTTGAGTGACACTCACTTCACCGTAAGAAACAGCATCCAGTAAATTTCCCTGATCGTCCAAAAGTTGAATTGCATCTGGGCCATTTTGGGGATCGAAGTTGTCGATAAAATCGGCCCCAGGGATATTCGATTGGGAAGGCTTTCCATTTTGGGCATCGGCGATGATGAAAATGCCATCTTCAGGGATTTTGCTATTTTCCGGGAGGGTGATGATTTTTAGAATTTTTCCATCCGATCCGTTGACGATGACCAGTTGATAGCCGTCAATGTCGCTATTCGGTGTTCCGGAAAGCTCGATAAACTCATTTCCATCGGTGTCACTTTCTGCTGAGTCGTAGAGAATTTCATTCATCACCAGTGAGGTCGGTCTTATTTTCGCCGGAGGAGGTGGATCCAGATTCGGTTGAGGTGTGGGAGCCGGTTGCGATGGAATGGGCAATTTGAAAACGGCAAGAAATGGCACGGTTTGTTCCCCCGGTTTTTGGTTAAAGGGAGCTTTGCTGGTTGCCAACAAGTTGGAAGTGATGACCAAGGTATAATTTCCGTTCTTTAAAATTTCAGAGGAAGACCAGGTGATTTTTTGCAAGCTTGAATCGGTTGTATAAGTTCCTTCGATCCGACTCAGTTTTCCTTTATCCAGATCTTTTTGAATCAGATCACCAGTTGAATATTGAGATGGATTGATTTCTGTTTTTAAAAGAAAAATTGATTTTGCATCGACCGTTTTTGTTTCGATCGGATGGGAAAAGGTCAACTCAATCTGATCAATCTTCTCCAATCGATTTCCAGGAGCAGGGGAGATGGCGAGCAGATAAGGCTCTGATTGAACGAGAGAGTGAAAGTTTCCGTTCGGCAAGTTTTGGCAGCCGATGAGGAGAGAAAAAGAAAAGAACAAGAAAAAACAAATAAATCCGCTTTTAATTTTCATTTTTCTTCTCCTGGAACCGGTTCTGTCGTTTTGGAAAAATATCCACCGGTGAGAGAATCGAGTTTTGCCTCCAACTCCTCAAGACGGAGCTGGGTGCTGGATGAAAACTCTTCCCGTTTTTTTTCCCCTTCTCTCAAGAGCAGTTTTTTTCTTTCAAAGTAAATCTGGTAAAGCTCATCTAAAACCTGGGAGCGCATGACGGTGCGGTAACGGGATTCGCTGGAGATCGAGAGAGAATCTTTGTTGAAAATGAGTTCATCCAAAGACCAGGTCGCTCTTGCTTCAAATCCCTGGTTGAGATTGTTGTTTTGATTCAATTGAGCCTGGGGTGGACCGACCGTAATGTTTGAACTGGTGACTGAAATAGAATCCTGGATTGTATTGTTGATTTGATTGACGAATTTTTGATCGTATCCAACCATCACTTGCGGTAAAGCTTTTGCCCACTTTACCCTCGATTTCCATCGCATCACTTCCTGGGGATCGAGGCTTGAATATTTGAGTGCTGCCGCTTCTAATTGGCGGAGAGTCGGTTCTTCAGCGGTTTGGGCGAAGGATCCATGGAGTAAAATCAATGAGACGAGAAAGACAAAGATGAGAATGTTTTTTATATCACTCATGACCGACACGTAATGCAGGGGTTGTGCCAATGGAGAAAGAGCCTGTTTATCTTAATGAGAGAGGAGGAGGGAATTTTTTATTGTCCTGATTTCATACTTTATTGCTCAGATGAAATCCAAAAAACAGACCCTTTATAAATGGGAGATTTTTATTCCGCAATAAACTGCAAAAAACTATGGGCGTTATTTGATTGAGTCAGCGGTTTTGTTTCCAGTTGATCCAGATTCATCACCCAGATGTTGGAAAGATGATTATTGTTTTGATCCGCCCCGTCGAGAGTGGAGGAAGATCCGTAGATGAGTTGACTTCCATCGGCTGATCCTTGTGGAACATAGCTGTCAGCCTGGGTGAGATGGGTGAGCGGTTTGTGGTTTGAATCGTTTAGATCCGCGATCCAGATATTATAATGTTTATTCGTATTGTCGGTTCCATCTAAGGCGCGCGAAGATTCATAAAGCAGATGAGTGCTACCGGAAGACCATTGCGCTGAGTAGCTTCCTGCCTTTGTTAGCTGAGTGACAGGTTTTGGATTTGATCCATCTGTATTGACCACCCAAATATTGGAAAAATCGTTTTTATGATCCTTTCCATCCAGAGCCTGAAACGATTGATACGCTATTTTCCTCCCATCGGGAGACCATTGGGGAAGGTAACTGTCCGCCTTTGTCAGTTGAGTGAGAGGTTTGGGGTTTGAGCCGTCTGAATTCATGATCCAGATATTATAATGCTCGTTTGTATTGTCGCTTCCATCGAGTGCGCGTGCAGATTCATAGACGATCTGTTTTCCATCAGGGGACCACTGAGGTTCATAGCTTCCTCCCTTGGTCAGTTTTGTGAGTGGTTTGGGATTTGATCCATCGGAGTTCATCATCCAAATATTGGAAGAGTCGTTTCTATGATCTGTTCCATCCAAAGCCTGGAATGATCCGTAGACGATCTGTTTTCCATCGGGAGACCATTGGGGAAGATAGCTGTCAGCCTGAGTGAGGCTGGTAAGCGGTTTATGATTGGATCCATCGGCATTGACAACCCAAAGGTTGGATCTGCCGATATCCTGATCGCTTCCATCTAACGCTCTGGAAGATTGATAAACGAGTTGTGTTCCATCGGGTGACCAGCGGGGAAACTGGCTATTAGCTCTACCCAGCTGAGTGAGAGGGTAAGAGATTTTGCCATCTGTGGTCGCAATCCAAATATTAAAAACCTGACCGGTTTCAATATCCGATAAAGATCGATTGGAATTTTTCATAGAATTGGAAAAGGGATTCAAATTGGATAGATAAGCAACCATTCCAAATGCAGCTTTGATCTCTTTCGCTCGATCCATCGTCACTTGACAGTCAAGACCTCCGTGGCAAATACCACCGTACCATCCCAAAAAGAGATATCCCGGTTCCGGCTCGGCTGTGAGCGTGAGCTTGTCTCCCGGATGAGTGAGGGTGCTACAGGTGCCTCCCAATTTTGAGCAACTGATTTCTCCTTGGGAGGAGCGGATTTTCCCTTTGCCAATACCTGTGAGGGTGAGGGTGAGTTTCGGATTCGCGGACTTGGAAATATCAGAACTGTTTGAAGTAGAAGAACTCTCACATCCTGAAATAAGAAGGAGAACGGAGAAAATGATCAGCCGAAGCGATTGTTTCATCATAGAAACTGGGGAGTTTCCATTTTAGTGTGGTTGAATCAAAGGGGGTAATTCTGTTTAGAATTATGACATAGGTGGAGATAAGAGCGGTGACTTTTCTAAAGAGAAAAAAATAAGCAAATTTTAACAAGTGACGACAACTCTTATGAAATTACTTCCCAAAGCGGTCGACAAACACAAAACTTGTAAGTGCCAGAGAGGAGATGGTGCCAAACCATGCCAGTGCATTGGTTACTGTGACTGCCTTCACTGGAACAAAAATGGTATCTCCAGGATTAATTTGTTCGATCTCAGTGACGGAGCGTTTTTTGCCATCTGGACCAATAATTTTCACTCTTTTAATACTTGATTTATCATTGGGGCCAGCTTGGCTGATATAATTACTGACTGTGAGTCCGGGTTGAAAAGGATAGGGCCCAGGCGCAGAGACAGCACCAGAAACGTAAACCTGGTCATTGAGAGTTGGATAGAAAATGTGATCTCCAGGAAGTTGTTTCAAATTATAATCAAACTTGTTTTGTGCGGTTAACATGTGAGGAATGACGACAATATCCCCTTTTTGAATATTAAATTGTTGTATGTCTAACTCATTATTTTCAACTTTGATAATTGCCTTCTTTTCGTTTTCATCAAAGCGAATCACTCGAATAGGAGTTTGTGTGGATCTTCCTGTTCCAAAACCACCCGCTATATTAATTGCCTTTTCCAAAGTGAGAGATCCTGTCATCTCATATTTTCCTGGTCGTTTTACAGGTCCTTCGACTTCAAACTCTCCTTGTTTTAGCGGGACAAAAATCACATCATTTTCGATTAAATAAGGATTTTGATCTAACATGCCTTTATATTTATATGAAAAAAGATCGAGTATTTGAGTTCTTTTTCCTTGTCGGCGTAGCTCAACCACTTTTTGTGATCCGTTTTCTGAGATTCCACCTGCGTATTTAACTCCATCAGTAACGCGATCAGATGGAAGAGCTTTATAAGTTCCCGGACGATTTACTTCACCTAGAATATGGATGTTGTAATAAACGTATCCTCCCGAACTTCCACCATCCCCTGAAGAAGAAGGAGAGGATAAAAATTTTTCACTTTCTTGGTTCGGAGAGTTGGGTAAAGTACGAAAAGTGCGTGGAACATCATTAGTTTTGTTTGCTCCGCGATTGTTTAAAAGCGAGTTAATATTATCTATATTTTGTGCTTGAAGTAATCCGGTTTCTGTCATCAGAAAACAGATGAGTACAAGCTTTACAAATATTTTTTTCATAATTATGTTTGGATCCTTTATTCAAATCTGGAGATAAAAAAGAGAACCTGATTCATACCAAAAACAGTTTCAATGTCAATAGATTGAGCCAAGAATCATTGGTTAGAACGATTAATTGACATAGGAAGTAAGCTTGAGTATCTAATTTATTCAACCCATAAAGGATAATATGGAAATGGAATCTGAAAATATACTTACAAAACCGAGACAAAAAAATTCTCTAGAAGTTCCCCCTTTTACTTATGATTGGCGCTTACCCCCCGAAGAAGAAATAAGTCTTTTAGATTATTGGAGAGTTATCGAGAAGCGAAAATTTAAGATTGTTTTATTTGCTTTGATAGTAACGTGCATTACTTTTTTCATTAGTTTGAAAATACCTAAAAAATATCAAGCAGAAGTTACTATTACGCCCGTTATGTCGTCAAATAATGGTGGTATTACTTCACTGATGAATCAAGCAAGTGCTATTCCATTTATTGGTGGTCAGTTAGGCTCATTATCAGGAGAAGCTCAAAAAACAATGCAGTTTATAGCTATTTTGCGAAGTCGTACTTTGACTGAAGGGGTTATTCAAGATCTTCATTTAATGCCGATACTTTTTAAAGATCAATGGGACAGCTCAAAAAATAATTGGAAATTGGATGATGCAAGCAAAATTCCTCACTTGGAAGATGGTGCAGCTCTCATGGCTAGTAAAAGCCTCAAAATTACCGATGAAAAAAAAAATGGACTGATTAAAATTACTGTCCGTTTGTCAGACCCTCAATTAGCTGCAAATATTGCCAATCATTATATCGTCCGATTGCAAGATTTTATTGCCTATTATGGCTTGACTGTTGTGAAGAGAAATCGTCAGTTTGTAGAAGCACAATTGCAGAAAAATAAAATGGATTATTTGGAATTCAGCAAGAAACTGAGTGAGTTTTATACAACGAATCAAATTTCGAGTGTTCAATCTAAATTGGATGTGGATGTTGGAAAGTTGGAAGAGGTGCCCCAGACGTTTGAAGAATTCAGAGAAAATCTTAAAGATATCGAGCAGCAAAAAGACAAAATCCAAAATCAGTTAAAAGGTGCTGAACGTAGTGGAGTGGTTAAGAACGTTCCAGCACAGGTTTATTTACAATATTTAACTCTTCAAAGAGAGCTTCTTGGCAGGACCAATGCTTTGCTTCTTCAACAATATGAAATGGCAAAAATTCAAGAAGTCAAAGAGGATTTGGCATTTCAAATGATAGACAAAGCGATAGTTCCCCGTTCTCCTGTATATCCAAATATTCGTTTGAATGTTGTGGTGGCTTTTCTTGGAGCAATTTTTTTAAGTGTTTTTGTTATATTTTTTAATGAATATGTTCAACAAGTTAAAGCCAAAGAAAAATCCGCATTGAAATAAAACTTATTCTAGTTAACTATATTTTGTATGGTTAACCAATTTTTTATTTACTTAAAAAACGAACGTTCTGCCTCACCTCATACCATTAAAAATTATCAGAGAGATCTTTCAGAATTTTATAATTATTTAAAAGGAAATTTTCCCACAATTATTCAGAATGAACAACCCATATGGTCTGGTATTACTGTCAGAACGGTTCGTTCTTTTATCGCCCATTTGATCAAAAAAAACAGTTCTCATTCGGTCAGTCGCAAAATTTCTGCCCTGAAATCTTTTTATAATTTTTGTCTGAAAAAAAAGCTTTTAACCAATCATCCTGTCCGAACGATCGCTGCTCCAAAAAGACCCAAAAAGCTCTCCCGTTTTCTTTCGGTGGATGAAGCTTTTGGATTGGTCGAGCAACCGAAAAAGCAGGTCAAAAAAAGCTCTCTCCGAGATCAGGCGATTTTGGAGTTATTATATGGATGTGGTTTGCGAGTGAGTGAGTTGGTCGGATTAAATATCGATGATTTCAGTCTCTCCAATCGGTTTCTGAGAATCAAAGGGAAAGGAAACAAGGAGAGAATTGTCCCGATCGGTGAAAAAGCGTTTGATATTCTCCACGAGCATTTAAAATCGGCAGCTGATGGTTTGGTGAAAGATGAAAAGGCGGTTTTCTTCAATGAAAAAGGAAAAAGGCTTTCCGTTCGAACGATTCAAAAGTTGGTTGAAAATTATCAGCTTCAGGCAGGATATGGCCGCAAAGTGAGCCCTCATGGGCTCAGACACTCCTATGCAACTCATTTACTGGGGGCGGGAGCCGATCTAAGAAGCATTCAGCAGCTTTTGGGACATGCCTCCCTTTCCACCACCCAAAAATATACACATCTTAGTCTTGAAAAATTAATGGAAATCTACGATAAAGCCCATCCGAAGGCGTGAGGGGAAAATCAGGAGACAGAAATCAGAAGGAGAGAGAAGGCAAGAGTGGAAAATCAAAAAACGGTGATGTTTTTTATTCTGACTCCTGTTTTCTGTCTTCTGACTTCTTCTTCCCTGACTTCTGTATTAAACAAATGAACTCTTCAGAAAATTTATTACAGTTTAGAGGGACCACCATTATAGCGGTGATGCGAAATGGGAAGGTGGCGATTGCCGGAGATGGTCAGGTCAGTTTTCAAAATACGGTGATGAAACATACCGCCAAAAAAGTAAGACGGATGAAGAATGACAAGGTGATCGCCGGTTTTGCCGGTTCTACAGCCGATGCGTTTACCCTTTTTGAAAAGTTTGAGGCAAAGCTCGATCAGTATCAGGCAAATTTGACCCGGGCTGCAGTCGAGCTCGCAAAAGATTGGAGAACCGATAGAATTTTAAGGCGACTCGAAGCGTTACTCATTGTGGCTGATAAAGACAAGATTTTGACTCTTTCTGGAAACGGCGATGTGATTGAGCCGGATGACGGAGTGAGTGCCATCGGCTCTGGTGGCCCGTTTGCTCTCTCTGCAGGTCGTGCATTAATGAAGTTTACCGATCTTTCGGCAAAAGAGATTGCGACTGAATCTCTGAAAATTGCTTCCGAGATCTGTATTTATACGAATAATCAAATTAGCGTAGAGGAAGTTGGTTAATATGAATTTTACCCCCAAAGAAATCGTGGTTGAATTAGACAAATATATTATCGGTCAGGCAAAGGCGAAGCGTGCTGTGGCGATTGCGCTTCGAAATCGTTGGAGAAGGCAGCAGGTTCCGAAAGAACTTCGCGATGAAATCGCTCCAAAAAATATCATTATGATCGGACCGACCGGTGTCGGAAAAACCGAAATTGCCCGTCGCCTGGCAAAGCTCGCGCAGGCGCCGTTTGTCAAAGTCGAAGCGTCCAAATTTACTGAGGTGGGTTATGTCGGAAAAGATGTTGAATCGATTATTCGTGAATTGACCGACTTGGCGGTGAACATGGTCCGGGAAGAGGAAAAGGAAAAAGTTCTCGCGAAGGCAGAAGAATTGGTTGAAGAACAGATCTTGGATCTTTTACTTCCGAGAAGACAAGCTCCTGAACCGGTAGAGTCTCCGGAAGCTGGCTTGCAAGAAACAGAATTTTCCAGCGCAGACTTTTCTGCCATTGCAGAAGAGCCGGTACAAGAACCGATCGATGAAACGCGAGAAAAATTAAGAGCACTTCTTCGCGCTGGAAAACTCGATGAAAGAATCGTTGATCTAGAAATCAACTCCCAAGCTTCGATGCCGATGGTCGAAGTGATCAGCGGAGCCAATATGGATGAAATCGGCATGAATCTTCGCGACATGTTTCAAAGCTTCATGCCGAAAGGAAAAAAACGGAGAAAAGTGAAAGTCTCCGAGGCAAAACAGATTTTACTTCAGGAAGAAGCGGCACGTTTAATCGATATGGATTACGTGATTAAATGTGCCATTGAGCGGGTCGAACAGAACGGAATTGTTTTTCTGGATGAAATCGACAAAATTGCCGGACGTGAAAGTGCCCAAGGCCCTGATGTTTCCCGAGAAGGGGTTCAGCGCGATATCTTGCCGATCGTCGAAGGTTCAAACGTGAATACGAAATACGGAATGGTCAAAACTGATCATATTCTGTTTATTGCTGCCGGCGCTTTTCATGTTTCAAAACCCTCCGATCTGATTCCTGAATTGCAGGGGAGATTTCCGATTCGGGTCGAACTCGATTCTTTGAGTCAGGGAGATTTTTTGAGAATTTTAATCGAACCTGAAAACTCGCTCATGAAACAGTCGGTTGCGATGTTGAAAACCGAAGAGGTCAAAGTTGATTTTCGCCAAGATGGATTGGAAGAAATTGCCTCTTTCGCAGCGACGGTGAACGAACGAACTGAAAATATTGGAGCAAGACGTTTGCATACGATCATGGAAAGAGTTTTGGATGATGTTTCGTTCAGTGCTCCAGAAATGAAGGGAAAAGAGGTTTGTATTGACCAGAAATATGTGAGAGAGAGATTGACTGATATTGCGAAAGATCAGGATTTAAGCCGTTATATATTATAGTTAGGGGTTGGGAGTTAGGAGTTTGGGGTGAAGAAAATTTAATCTTCAATTTCCGAATTCATTCACTCCTAACTCCGAACTCCTAACCCCCGACAGTTTTTATGCAAGAAGCCCTACAAAAAGCTTCCACTTTGATGGAAGCACTTCCCTATATCAAACGTTTTTTCGGCAAAACGATCATCGTGAAATATGGCGGACATGCGATGGTTGATGAATCTCTGAAAGAGAGTTTTGCGAAAGATATCGTTTTGATGAAATATATCGGATTGAATCCGGTCGTCGTCCATGGCGGTGGCCCGCAAATAGGGAAAATGCTTGAACAGCTCGGCATCGAATCCAAATTTCACCGCGGAATTCGAATCACCGATCAGGCAACGATGGATGTGGTTGAAATGGTGTTGGTCGGAAAAGTAAACAAGGAGATCGTCAGTTTGATGAACCGCCATGGAGGGAAGGCGGTGGGGGTTTCCGGTGCCGATGGCGATCTGATCAAGGCAAAAAAACTTCCGAAAGAAAAAGTAACGTTTGATCAAAAAGTGGCTGAAATTATCGATTTGGGTCGCGTCGGAAATGTCACTGAAGTGAATGCCAATCTCCTCAAAATTTTGGCGAATGATCATTTTATCCCAATTATTGCTCCGGTTGGTATTTCTGAAAAAGGGGAAGCGTTGAATATCAATGCCGATCTTGTTGCGGGAGCGGTAGCCTCCGCCCTTCAAGCAGAAAAACTGGTTCTCCTGACAGACGTTGAAGGGGTAAAAGATCAGCAGGGGAAATTGATTTCCAATCTGGGAGTTGCCGAAACCAAAAGGCTCATTCGGGAAGATGTGATTAAGGGTGGGATGATTCCGAAGGTCGAATGCTGTATCAAAGCGCTCGCGAACGGAGTTAAAAGTGCCCATATTATTGATGGGCGGGTAGAACATGCCGTTCTGCTTGAGATCTTTACCGATCAAGGGGTCGGAACCGTTTTGCAATAAAATTGTTTTTCTCTCCAGGGGGAGAAGGGGAATTGATATTAAATCCAGATGACTTCTGAAACTTTAAACAACCGATCCATCATTCACCGAGCGAATCAGGTTCTCATGAACACCTATTCCCGATTTCCTGTCGTGCTTACCCGCGGAGAAGGCTGTTTTGTCTGGGATGTTGAAGGAAAAAAATATCTCGATCTCGTCGGCGGAATCGCCGTGAATTGTCTCGGCCATGCCCATCCTCGATTATCCAAGGTGATTGCAGATCAAGCTTCCAAGCTGATCCATATATCCAATCTTTATTTTAATCTTCCTCAGGTTGAGTTGGCGGAAACTCTTGTAGAATATTCCTTCGCCGACCAGGTTTTTTTCTGTAATAGCGGAGCAGAGGCAAACGAAGGAGCCGTGAAGCTTACCCGAAAATATTTCAAAAAAAACGGTTCTCCTGAAAAATATGAAGTGATCGCGATGAAAAACTCTTTTCATGGACGAACACTCGCAATGATTAGCGCGACCGGCCAGGAAAAAGTGAAAAAAGGATTTGAGCCTTTGGTCGAAGGATTTACGCATGTCCCTTTCAACGATTTTGAGGCACTCAAACAATCGATCTCTTCCAAAACCGCAGCTGTTCTGATTGAGCCGATCCAGGGAGAAGGGGGGATTTGTCTTGCTTCGACTGACTATCTTCAAAAAGTTCGACAATTGTGTGATGAACAAAATCTTCTTCTGATCTACGACGAAATTCAAACCGGAATTGGCCGAACCGGAACCCTATTTGCTTATGAGCAATCGGGTGTTGCGCCCGATATTCTGACTTTGGCAAAAGGGCTAGCGGGGGGATTGCCGATTGGTGCGATTCTCGCGACTGAAAAAGTGGCGAAAAGTTTTGAACCCGGTGATCATGCGGCAACCTTCGGTGGAAATCCCTTGGTGACGCGGGTGGCAAAAGAGGTGATTTCAATCCTCCAGGAAACAGCTCTCCAGAATTGCAAAGAAGTCGGAAAGTATTTTTTTGATCAACTTTTAGAGTTGAAGAAAAAACATCCAGCGATTACCGAGGTTCGCGGAAAAGGGTTGATGCTGGGAATCGAGCTGAATCAACCCGGCAAAGAGATTGTTTTAAAAGGGCTCGAAAAAGGTTTGTTGCTGAATTGCACTCAAGAGAAAGTTTTGCGGTTTGTTCCTCCACTCATCATTTCCAAACAGGAGGTCGATTTGGCGATTCAGATTTTGGAGGAGTTATTGAGATGAAAAAACATCTTCTCACCCTTTTTGATCTTCAACCGAAAGAAGTCGATCAACTTCTCAAAAAAGCCCGCCAATACAAACTTCTTCGCGGAAAGAAAAAACATCCGAAACCACTTTCAGGAAAAACGCTTGCGATGATTTTTGAAAAAAGTTCGACCCGAACCCGGGTTTCCTTTGAAGTGGCGATGAGCGAATTGGGTGGAACCTCCATTTATCTCAGCGGACAAGAAAGCCAGATTGGGCGTGGAGAATCTTATCAGGATACCGCCCGAGTCCTTTCGCGCTATGTTCATGGAATTGTGATTCGAACTTTTCTGCAGAAAAATCTGGATGAGTTGGCGAAGAACTCGTCGGTTCCTGTCATCAATGGTTTGTCTGATCTTTTTCATCCGGTACAAATTTTGGCAGATCTGTTGACCATCGTTGAAGTGAAAAAAAATTACAAAAAACTGAAGATTGCCTATGTGGGAGATGGAAACAATCTGGCAAATTCCTGGATTGAAGCGTCTATCCTGCTCGGCTTTGAACTGAGAATTGCCTCTCCCCAGGGGCATTTGCCGTCGGGTGGATTGTTGACACAGATTGCCAGTTATCCCCAAATTTCGATCTCCTCCGATCCGGTCAAAGCGGTAAAAGAGGCTGATGTCATTTACACTGACACCTGGTTTTCGATGGGGCAAAAAGAGGATCCACAAAAAAAGAGCCGATTTTTACCGTTTCAGATTAATGAAAAACTTTTATGCCATGCTGACCCGAAAGCGATGGTGCTTCACTGTCTCCCGGCTCATCGGGGTGAGGAAATCACCAGCGAGGTGATGGATGGTCCGCAATCCTACATTTTTCAGCAGGCAGAAAACCGACTGCATATCCAAAAAGCGATTTTGGAAGTATTCCTGAAATGACGGCGTACGGCCCGCCTTGCCGCGAGGCAGGCCTTGCACGACTACCACTCGAATTTTTATCTAGCATCTCCCTCCAGAATAGAGGATAATTTTTGATATCATTTTAATTTTAGATTTTAAATCTTAGGAGAAATTTTATGAACACAACAACTGATAGCCAAGCCCGAACCTGGGGAATGCTTTGTCACCTTATTGCGCTGACCGGATTACTCGGAATCCCTTTTGCCAACATCCTTGGCCCACTCATCATCTGGCAGATCAAGAAAAATGAATCGAGTTTTGTCGATGAACAGGGGAAAGAGTCCTTGAATTTTCAGATTTCGGTTACCATCTTTTTGATTGGCTCTGCCTTGCTGATGTTTGTGCTGATCGGGTTTCTGCTTTTACCGGCGATTGTTATTGCCAGCATTGTTTTTGTCGTCATCGCTTCCGTGAAGACCAGCAACGGGGAATCGTATCGCTATCCACTTTGCATTCGATTTATTAAATAGCGTTTTTGTGCGGTGGGAGAAGAGGAAAGTATTTTAATCAGTACTCCTCACAAGAATGCCACCTGAAAATGATTTTTAAGAATCGATCAAGGTATAACTGGCGGGAAATCTTCATCCAATATGGTAGTAAACTCGCCTCTCTTTCCAGCCGCGAAGAGGCGTATAAAACCCTTCTTGCAACCATCGTCGATTTGAGTGGCGCCGAATCGGCCTCGATTCTGGTTTATGACGATGATTTAAGGCAGTATGTCCTGAAAGAACATTTGGGGACAACCCCTCTTTCCTTTTCGATCGCCTCTCATCATCCGATGATCGCCTGGTTCCAGAAAGAGGCGAAGCCGATCACCCGACAGCAATTGCTGAAAGATTCGCAATTCACTCTTTTGCGTGCCGCCGGATTGAATTTCTTTACAGAATGGCATGCCGAAATCTCCTTTCCGTTGATTGCCGAGAAAAAATTTTTGGGGGTTTTCAATCTCGGATCAAAAGGGGAAAAACTTTTCGACTCGGAAGATATCGAACTTTTCTCTTCCTTGATCAGTCTCGGTTCGGTGGTGATTGAGAACTCCGATCTTTATGAAACCCTCCTAAAGCAAAACCGGAAACTTTCCGAGATGTCCCGTTTGAAAACCCAGTTTGTCAGCAATATCACCCATGAACTGAGAACCCCGATTCATGGAATTTTAGGGCTTGCCGATCTGTTGCTTGAAGAGACGGATCGTCCCCTCTCGATCGATCAGCGACGATATCTGGGGATGATCCGGGATTCGGGAGAATCGCTTCTCGAACTGGTCGATCATATTCTCGATCTGACGAAATACCAGTCGGGACTGATTAATCTCCATGTAAAAAAAATCAATCTGAAAAGGGTGATTCTTGAAATTGCCGAAAAATTCCAGGAAGAGTTTCAAAAACAGGAGTCTGAACTTTCCCTCGATTGGCCCGAATCGATTCCGGATATTTACGGGGATGAAAATGAAATCAGGGTTCTGATTCGGGATCTGATCGGAAATGCGATCAAGTTTACCCATCATGGAAAAGTGACAATCTCTTCCCAGAGAGCCGGAGAAATGCTGAAGATTTGCGTTCACGATACCGGAGTTGGAATTGATGAGGCAGATCAACCTTCGATTTTTGAGGAGTTTCGGCAGGTCGATGGAAATATGAACCGGAGTTTTGGCGGTTCAGGGCTTGGCCTCGCGATTGCCAAAAAAATTGTCGATCTTCATGGAGGACGAATCTGGGTCGAATCGAAAAAAGGATCCGGTTCCTACTTCTATTTTACTCTTCCTTTGACCCCTTCCCATGTTCAGGTCGGTGGAAAAACCGCTCATTGACTCTTCCCCTTTTAGTTTGCTAGTGCTTGTTCCGTTTAATTTCAACAGGTGACATTTAAAATATTAAATGGATTACAAGAACTTGTGCCGTGACCTTGGTGGCAGAATCAAACAAATAGAGTGCTAGAAACCCTTCTTTTTAGTGAATTTAATTGTTTGTTTCCCTATATTTTTCATGAAAACAACCTTTTTTAAAAAGAGCGTATTCCTTTTTTTTGCCCTGATTTTTGCTGTCTTCTTTCTCCAGGTCAGGTTTTCTGGCCATGTTTTTTCAGCCGACTTGGCTCTTCCCGCAGAATCTCAAAAAATCGAGATGAGCTCGTCCGACATTGAACTGACATCCACTGAAACCGGTAATTCTGGGGAAAAACTCCGTTTTGACCTAGGGGATCTTGTTCGAATGGCGATGCGTAACAATGGTGAACTCAGGGGCGCCGATTATGATATCGAAGATTCCCGATGGAAGCTCAAACAGGCACAACCGCGCGGATTGCCGGTCGTTGAATATCAATATGAGGCGGCACCAGTGCCGAGAAATGCAACCCATGCCCTCGAAAGTTTTTTCTCCGGCGACATCACGATGTTGAATCGGGTGAAGGTCGGATTGGGAGTTCCGATTACCTCATTCGGAAAAATAGAGCTGGCGCAGGCTTTGGCAAACCAGGGAATTGAGGCATCCAAAGAAAAGAAAAACCAGAAAGCGAGTGAAATCGTTCTCAAAATCAAGCAGCTTTACTACGGCATTTTATTGGCAAAAGATGTGAAAGAAATGTTGGGAGATGCACTTCAGAAGCTGGAGGGGGAAATCTCGAAAAGGGAAAATTCGGCTTCTCCCACTGATCCGATCGATTTGGCAAAGATAAAACTGACAAGATATGAGTTGCTGAAACGTTTTGGGGATGTGTTAAAAAAAGAGGAGTTGGCGATCGAGGGATTGAGAATCCAGACCGGCATTGATCGAAGAATTGGTTTTCAGATTACCGATCAGCATTTGCAGCCGGTGGAATTTGAATTGAAAAGTTTTTCCTATTATGTCGATGAGGCAAAAAAATATCGACCCGAAACCAGATTGTTGAAAATAGGTTTGGGAGCGAAAGAAAACGAATATCGTCTGGAAAAAAGAAATTTTGCCCCCAATCTCGGTTTTGGGGCGTTCTTTGAATTGGGCAGAACATTGCAGCAAGTGGTTCAGGTGGCGACAGACGATTATAACGATCCGTTCAATTTTTCCAGGGCTGGTGCAGGAATCCGTTTGTCGGGAACCTTAAACTGGAAAGAGACCAACTCCAAGATTCATCAGAAAGAAGCCGCCTATTATAAAATGAGTGTCACAAAAGATTATGCAGAACAGGGATTGACGCTCGATCTGAAAGATTCTTATCTGAGCGTCAAGCAGTCAAAGAGTGATCTGGAAAATGCGGAAAGTGCTTACAGACTTTCCAGACAGCTTGTTTTTTTGACAAAGTCGAATTTTGAGGTAGGAGTTGGAAATAAAAATGACTATGCCGATTCTCTTCAGGCCTTTTTATTGATGAAGGGGAGATATTATGAGGCGGTTTTTAATTATAATGTTGCCGTGGCGACATTGATTAGCAAGTTAGGGTATCAACCGTAAAAGAGGAGAGGAGTTGGGGGTTAGGAGTCGGGGGGTGGGAGCGATAGATAAAAAATGAGTAAAACCCCCAACCCCAGACCCCCAACTCCTCTCCCCCCTTTTAAGAAAGCGAGATTTGAATGAAAATAAAAATAGCGGTTCTACTTCTTTCCACCCTGTCTGTTTCTTCTCTCTCTCTTGCAGAGGGGGGAGCGAAAAAAGATACGACGATCGGTCGTCCGACCAAAAACGGTTCCGCGGAATCTTCGACCCAAACGGCAGGTCAATCGACAACTCCGCAGGCAGCGTCGATTGGAACACCCACCCGTGCAGTTCAGGATCTTGAACTAAAAACAGACAACTACAAAACCGGCAGCAATTTGACCGCTGCCGATCGTGCAAAAAATGCGCAGATTAAACATGATGCGATCACCGGTACTTTTGATTTGCGCGAATTGTGTCGGTTGGCACTTGATAAACATTGGGGACAGAGATCGGCTGTCGAACAAAATGAGTTTGTGGCTCTGATGACCCGGCTTCTTGAAACCAAGGCAATTCTCTCGAAAGAGCAGAGCAAGACTCAAGGAAAAAAATATTCGATAAAATATTTAGGAGAAAGTTATCTCGATCCACAAAAAGCGAAGGCGAAAACGAAAACGATTATTTATATTCCAAAAGAAAATACAAAAGTGGCGATTGATTATAAGTTGATCAAAATGGCAAATGGATGGAAAGTATTTGATATTATTGTGGATGATGCAAGTCTCGTCGATAATTACAAATTTCAGTTTGATTCTATTATTACAAAATATGGATATCCAGAACTGGTCAGCCGAATGAGAAAGAAGCTGACTGAATTTGAAACCCCCAAATCGTGATTCCCTACAAACGTTGTCTATTATTATTGGCAGATGGTGCGCGGCCGGATCTTTTCCAGGAACTTTGTGGAAAAGGTTTGTTGCCTCACTGCGAAAGATTGTTCAAAAAACGGGGGCGTTTTACCGGGGCGGTTTCCGTATTCCCCTCCACGACAGGCCCTGCTTATCTCCCTTTCCTGACCGGGTGTTATCCTGGCAGCTGTGATATCCCGGGCATCCGCTGGTTTCATAAAAAAAAGTATGGCGAAGGAAAACCGTTCTTCAAAAGATTTCGGAGTTATGTCGGTTTTGAAAGCTTTTTCATGAACAGTGACATCCGGATTTCCCATCCAACCCTGTTTGAATATTTCAATTCTCCCGTCAATATTTTCAGTGCGATCAACAAGGGGAGCAGTTTCAAAACCAACAAGACAAAACAGAGCCGGATCTGGTATTGGTATTATGCGCATTTGACCGACCATTGGTCTGTTCCCGATGCCGCCGCGACCGAAAAACTTCTTCAGGCGCTCGACGAAGAGACCGATTTTGCCTTTGTCGTTTTTCCAGGGATTGACGAATTTTCGCATCTTTCCCATCCGCATCATGAAAAAACCGTTCAGGCCTATCTTCATATCGATCAGACTTTGGGAAAAATCATCCACAAACTCGAGAAACAGAATCAGCTCGATGAAACCCTGATTGCGATTGTGAGCGATCATGGCTTAAGTGCCACCTATCAGCATTTCGGGGTTGCTTCATTTCTGGAAAGCAGGGGATTGAAGACTTTTTACTATCCCAAAATATTCAAGAAAAATTTTGATGTTGCCAGCATGGTTTCGGGGAACGGAATGCTTCATCTTTATTTCAAGGATGTCGATGGTTGGAAAAACCGAAGTTCCATCGAAGCGATTGAAAAAAAATATCCCGGGATTATCAGTTCTCTTCTGGAGCAGGAGGCGATTGATCTGGTCGCAGCAAAAAGCCCGGACGGTTCGCTGGTCGTTTTGAGCCGAAAGGGAAAGGCAAAAATCGGCCTCGATGATCAGAAAAAGATTCATTATTCAGTCGAAAAAAATGATCCTTTTGGATATCCCGTTTTTCCATCTTCCATGACCGATCGGGACTCGCTGAAGCTGACGTTTGATACCGAATATCCCGATGCGTTGGTTCAACTTCTCCAGATTTTCAGATCCGATCGAACGGGAGATCTCGTCGTTTCGGCAACAAAAGGGTTTGATTTGCGCAAACGATTTGAGCATCCTGAGCATCGTTCTTCGCATGGAGGTTTGATTCGGGAACATATGATGGTTCCGTTTTTTATCAATGCGCCTATTTCAGAGAAATATGCACGAACTTGTGATGTTTTCCCGACTCTATTAAAATTGATGGGAAAGGAAATTCCCGAAACCATTGATGGGGTTTCGTTGGTGTAACTTTATAATATGGGGTTTTAAAATTTGCTGTCATTCCCGCAGGTTTTTGGGCGCCGTGCCTTGCCGGCAGGCAGGGGAATCCC
>CAZSRQ010000021.1:0-25438 GCA_964609335.1 uncultured Pseudomonadota bacterium | reverse complement strand
CTGCAGTTGAATCTCCAAGATTAACTGCAACGGCTGAAGAAGGAACCGTCCGTTTACCTCTAGGAGTGGCGAACGGAGCTCAAGCTGCAGAAGCTGCACCCCAAAAAGTAGCTGATTCAGGAAAAATCGCACAAACAGAGAGTGTTGCTCAATTAAAATCTTTAAATTTTCGGTTTGTATTAGAAGGGCAAGATAGAGGATTTTTTGAAGGAGAAACTCCATTTTATCTGTATGGCTCGCTTCCTCAAACCCAAGGTCAACAACTATTTTCAGAACCGTCTCAATCTCAGCGAACTCGTACTAATGTAAATATTAAAGCTCCTATTTCATCTGCTGAAAAAGGAGAGGTAAGAATCGTCAATCTTGAATCGACTGATGCAGCATCTGCGAAAATTATGGGCAATCCTCCTCCTGTTCGTATTGCTGTCGTCGTGGGATCAAGAGCAGGTAAAATTCAAGTGAAGAATCCTGACGGAATCGAAACTACAAAGAAAATGACAGATGCTGCAGGTAGAGGTGATCCCCGCTTTGTTGTAGGGTATGTCATTCCTTCAGTAAATGGAAACCCTCCTCAGGGGCATCAGGTTGCTGCCTATACTGCTGGATTGGAACAATATCATCCACGCGGAAGAGATCAAATTTTTCGCGATATGACCGAGGGTTTGAGCGGAGCGCAAAATACTACTTATGAAGCAATTCACAAAAGGTTTACCGACGGTTTTCAGATAAATGTTCCTGCAGCAGGTCAACCGATTCCCGCAAAAGTCGAATCTTCGATTGAGGTACCCAATGTTGTTAAAATTGTTTACCGAAAAGGAGAAAATCCTCACCAAGTCGCAGGGGATGTGATCGATGTGTTTAGGAGGGAAGGGATCGCCTGGAAAGAAATTGTCATTCTTGATCAACAGGCTTTGCCTTCTACAAGCTATGTGCATGCTCATGAAAGAAAAGTTCTTTTAATTCCAGAAGACAGCCAACATCTAAGCGATGAAAGTTTGCGAATTACTCAACAAGATTTCGAAAAACCGACATGGTTGAAATCAACGGTTCCAGCTCAAGCTTCCACTCAGCCTGCGCCGACTCCAGGAGTCACTTTAACCACATCTCTTGAAAAATTTTCTTTAAAAAGAAAAACGGATAATTCAATTGATTGGCGTGATTCAGGAGGGGCGCTTCAATATGCTCAAAGTCATCCTAATAAAGCGCAACCTGCTTTATATGGTCATTTTCCTCAATGTCAGATGGTTGAAATGATTATGCCTCGAATCGGGGGGGATGAGTTCAGAGCCTTATCCCGATCGATTCAATTGGGTGAGATGCCGCATGCGGTTTATAATTTAAACTCCCCAGCAACGCCGGAGAAACAACAACTTGCCATCGTTGTGAAAACACGTTTGGTTCCGACTGAAGAGGAAAAAAAACGAGGCATCGATTATATAGATCATGCGGGTCGTGCAGAGCCCGTGATGTCTCAGGCGTTGGTCTTGCCTGTCGGAAGGACTGTTGTCGCTCGAGATTTGACGCAAATTCATGAAGATTTCAATGATCGTGTCAATCGTCAAAGAGCTCCTCATGCTTTAAAGAGAGCACTTGAGGGTGTGGTGGATGGAACTGATCCAGAACAAAGAACCAATCATGCTCTTCCTCTTTATAATTATCTGAACGCTTTCACCTATGATCTCCCTGCGGTAAAACCGGTTCATTCGACTCCTCCCGCTGAGAAACTAACGCTTCCTCAAGCGGTAGATATTTTTTATGACGATGCCAAGGGAGGAGCGATTCATTTTATCTCAAACGTGGTAGAGGCTCTCAATCGAAATGGTGTAGACTGGATGGTAGTTAGCTCTTCTAATCAAGGAGAAAACTTGCCTCAGTACGATGGCCCTTCACTTAAGAGTGCTATTGATAAACGACCTTCGATTAATTTAATTCCTCTTTCACAAAGGGATCTGATTTTTAGAGGTGTAAAATCCGAAAGAGAAAAACTTGCTAGAAAAGATTTAGTTTTAAATAATGAAAACACCCAAGAAATTTTAGAAAGACTTGCGGGCAAAGAACCAAAACCTAAAAGTGCTTCTCAAGCTTCTTCTCCTGTCAGAGGTGAAACAGGAGCGGCGATGATAGTGGATCGTCCTGAGCAGAAAGTGACTCGAACCTTAAGTGAAGCGGGTGCCTCTCTTCGAGTAGGTGAAGACAATCACCTTGTTCTCACACTCCCAGAACAAGGCCAAGGAGCCAATATATTTGTTTTGCATCGAACAGACTTTCCTCCTGAGTTACAAGAGAGTGCGAGAAATTCAGGGGTTTCTCGAAGACATGCCACTTTTATTCGAGCTGAAGATGGGCGTTGGAGAGTGTTTCATGGAGTGCAAGAAGAAAAGGGATGGACTGAAGGAGAGGGTGGCACTCATGCTCCTCAAGGAAACAGAGATCAAGCGCCTATCTCCCCAAATGGACATATCGTTGATAATGGAAAGCGATTAATCTTTGGATCTCAACCAGTAATGGTGATAGATCCTTCGGCGAAAAAACCTGCATCGCCTCCTCCCACATCACCTGTTGCAGCTGCACCGCTTCCTCCGAAAAAACCAGGTTTTTTGGGAGGGCTTGCAAGGAGAGTAGGACTTGTTTCTGATAATCAAGCTGAGGCTCCGGCTGTGCCTTATCAGAGAGCGGCGGCAGATGCGGGAACTTTGCCTGCTGGAGCTGCTGCAGCTCAACCGATGGTATCGGTTCCTTCTCCGCAAAAATTTATAGCTCCAGCCCATGCAGATACTGCTCAATATCCAAAAGAATTTAAAGAGGCTCGCGTAAGTCGTTTGCCAGGTGGAAAAGAATTCCCTGTAGGCAAGAAAATCGAGATCCCTCAAAAACCTTCAATGACTGTAGAACCTTCGAATGGTCAGCCGGGAACAGTTAAAGTCGTATATAGCCCGATTAAGAGTGAAGGACTTTTAATTCGTTTCAACGGAGAAACGGGAAAATGGGAATATACTCATAGTACAAAATTGAAACGAGGAGAGGACTTCGTTGAAGTCATCATGGGAGTAAATGATCGACTTTTGGCAGGCCCTCCTACCTATAAAGCGCGCTCTGGAGATAAAGATATCGAGTTAGAGTTATATTACTTTATAAAAGTTGATAAAAATGGAGACCCTGTTCTCGATAAAAAAGGGAATGCAATTCTCGATGCTTCGTTTCAGATAAAAGGGACTATCACGCCGGTTTCACCTGAAAATAATGGAACTCCTGGTAACGTGCCTGCGGCTGGAGGACGCGGAACTCCTGCGCCAGCGGCTGGTGGGCAAAAAGCTGGAGGAGTAAGAGCTCAGGCTGCCATCTACTCAAAAGAATTGAAGCGTGGAGAGGAGAACCCCATTTTAGGAAGTCGCAGCACCGTGCGCAATAATGGAGATGATCGGGTTACTCTTTATAATGGGGGAGCGGGTGTAAAAGAGAATATTGATAAAATTCAAGTGAGACGTGGAGCAACTGTTTTCGAGGTGACCAGTGCATTAGAGCTAGAGCACGGAGATGTTGTTACCATTAATGGCCAATCGCAAGTTTTTTTGAAAGGTGAACCGGTAGAAGTTAGTAATATTAATGACAGAAGAGGGGATAAAAGAAGCTCGACCCCTCGTGCAGCCGCAGCAGCAGGTGCTGCCGCTGCCGCTTATGCAGTCTCGGTTGGAGGAGAACAGGGAGGCGAGGCTTACGGCGTAAAGCTGAATCCAGCCGAGGCAAAAAAATCTGCTCCGAAGAAAAAAACAGAGTCTAAAAAGGTTGAAGGCGAGAAAAAAACTTCTGATGGAAAAGTAAAGGTTGAAACAAAAACGGAAGTGCCTGTTCCTGAAAAAGTTCCAACAGCTTCCACAGGGATTGAAACAGGTGCAGCAACCATTTTGGGAGCTGCCGGATTAATCTGGGCGGCGTTTCGCGCACGACCCGCTAATCTTCGAAATGTTGCGCCTGAAATTGAAATTCCTGCAAATGCGCGTCAAGAATTCGGAATGGAAGTTGATACCCCCGATGGAAAAGTTGGTCTCCGTTTTACAGTCGAAGGGGGAGAGCGATTCGTTCAATTGACCGATGTGCGAGATAAAAAGGGGAAAGTGGTCCGTCTCGTTAACCAACAGGGCGCAATTTATGTCAAAGCAAAAGGATCTGAAAAAGCAGTCCAGTTCGGAATTTACCCCGACTCTTCGAATGCAAAAGTTCGCGTCACAGAGGGAGCAGTTTTTTCCCAGGAACCAAATGGAAGAAAAGCGGTTGCCGCGATTCCGGGTGGAGATCTGCATTTTCAGACTGCTTTGGAACAAGTGAGACCGAACAGTCCCCATTGGTATTCGATTCGAGGATCTGGAGATTTGAATTTTAAAACCAGCGCCGATGGTCAAACAGCTGATGTCACTCTACCCTCAGGATTCCGATATCGCTATGTCACAGAAAGTGGTGTGGGAGAATGGCGTACCGTAAAACCTGGAAGCACTGAATATGGCCTCGATCTTCGTCAGGTTCAAATTTCCCCTCTCGACAATGCCGGAAAAGAAACCAGCCGGGTTTATTCATTTCATGAAGCTGCAACCGCTCAAGGGAAAAAGTTCGGGATGAGAGAATATTTGCCTGAAGCAACGGTCAAAGTGACTGGCAAAGGAAAAACCGCCGTCGCAGAAATTGTGCCTCCGAATGGGGTTGATCATTTTGTTGCAAAATTAAACGGGGTCGAATTTGAATTTGAAAGAGACCGGATTACCGGAGAAATATTTGCAAAAAATCTCAGTGAATCTGAAAGAGGTGTTTCAGCCAAGAACCTTGATTCAGATATGCGGCAGTCTGTTCCCCAAAGGTTTAATCATATTGGCGCAACGGTTTCACAAGGGGTTTCTTTCAGAGGATCTGAAGGAAAACCTATTGGAATTTTTCCAAAAGTAAAAACAAATTTTAAAATATATGGCCGACAAAATGTTTTAAAAAACCCAGGTAGCACTCTTGATATTCCAGTCGGCAATAATGCTCTGCATCTTGAGAGAGAGAGAAATGATCAGGGGATCACTATTTATTCTGATCGAGGGAATATTTGGTATAAGTCCGATCTTTCGGGTGTCTGGAGAGAAGGTCGGAGTCGTTTGGATGTTGCTTTTGAATCAAGTCAATTTTGTTTAACCAATCCTGAAGTCGATCCTCATGCGAAAATTTTTAAGGTAGATAAAGAGGGAACAGTTCAGGTGGCTGAAAGAGATCCCAAAGATGTGACTGTTTCTACTTCTCTTCCTGAAGCTAAATTATCCGAAGTGCGAGATGAACAAAAATTTCATATCGAACCTCCTCAACAAAGTCCGAATCATTTTCGGGTGAAATTACCTTCGAGAGAGCCTCATGCTCCAAACGTTGAACTGGAAATTCAGGTGGGAGACAACGGTCAGCGTTATGTGAAAGTGATCAGTGCAAGAGATCAAAACAATCGTCCGGCGGACATCGGCTTTTTTGATTCAGGAGCGAAATGGGGAACGAGAAGAATTACTTATCTTCGTGAAAGACAACCTACAGAGATTAGCTCCGCAGTTACTTTTAGCGATGGTGCTGCTCCTCTTGGTCGACTGGATGCTGCGCCCGAAGTATATCGGGTTGTGCAAGAACCGGTGAGAGGTACACCCTTAATTTTTGATCGAACAAAAGTTGGGCAACATACTATTCATCTTCAAGATGCTCATTCCGATTATACTTTTCTTGTGAATCAAGACAATCCATATGCTTCTCCAGTTATTTCAAATGAAAAAGGATTTTATTATAAATCAGATAATGAGGGCCCAGAGGGAGGATGGAAAAAAGTTGAACCCAATGCTTCAAAAAGAATTTCCGAAACAGATTCTTTTGCCACTCGAAATCCGGAAACTGATCCAAACGCCCGAGTTCTAAGAATTGGTCGAGATGGCAAAGTCTCTGAGCTGGATCGCACAAAATTACAAACTCCTGCAAACCCAGTTTCAAAGGAGGAAGTAGAGAGAGTCACAAGACCAGTGCCAAGAATGCCACGGATTGACGGGGTTGAAGCAGAATCTTTAGCTGAACAAGTCGCTAGAATTACAACGCCGCTCCCCCCAGCTACTGGCATTGATTTGCCCAGAAGTGGTGAAGATGGAAGAGTTACTGGTGAAGTTCCTGTCGTAGCAACTGGACGAGCTGAATCTAGAAAAGCTGCAATCCCAGCCTCAGCACCCAAAGCCGAATCTCCTGAGTCGCAAACCATAGTGGGAATGGAGCTTCCGGAAGGGTTCGGAGAAGATAAAACCTTTTTTCAGCCTCCTCCTGCTGAAGTAGAGATTTCAGGTGAAAGGGGGTATGGTGAGAGAATTCTCACAGCTGGAGGTTTGGCCGCTGCAGCAGAAAGAAGACAGTCTAGAGTTTCACCTCCTACTTCTTCCGTAACCCGTGCTGCTGATCTTTCAAAGGCTGTTTCTCCCAAAGGGGCTGTGCCTCCCAGTGTAGCTTCACCTACGAGAGTTATTTCAGGCGAGGTTAGTGATAAAACTGAAGTAAGCCCAGAAAAACCGGTTTCTGGAGTAGGACCAGTTGGAACAAACGGTAGAAAACTTTACTCTTCCGCTTTGATGAACTTGGGTGCACTCACAGCGGTCTTTGCCCCAACTCTTCTTCGCGTTGCAGGTGCCGCCCCGGAAACTTATTCCAGACATGGAAATCGTTTGATTCCAACCTTTGTTGAATTGGGTTTACGGTTTTTAAGTGGTGAGTTTGCTGCCGGGAGTGACGTCTTGGCTGCAGCGGCAGGGTATGGACTTCCTGGTTTGCCGAATATGTTCCTTGGAAATGTATCAGCCGGCAATGTGGTTGAACTTGGAATTCCGATTTTGGCAAAAGCAGATCGATTGGTCAAAATAGATTCTCAAGGGATTGCGACTGTTGCTCTTCCAGCATTGAAAGAAGGAGAAGGTTATACCTTCGGAAGAAATTATCGGGGTCAAACATCCCAAGCTTCAGAGATCCCCATTGATGTCGGTAGTGGAAGCTCTCTACTGGGAGGACAACATTTTGCACTTAGAAAAAGAGGCGGTTTATATCAAATTAAAGTGGTTCATAAAAGTAATGATCTACTCTTAACGAACATTAATGGAAGATCTTGGAGAGATGATAGACAAGCTGTTTCATTAAGAAGAGGAGCGACTCCAGAAAATGATGGATGGGTAACACTTCCCTCCGAAACCCGTGAAGTCGATCTTTATCCTAGCAATCCAAATGAACGAGGTCGTAGAATTATCTTAAAATTAGAACAAACCGAATTTAATCCGGATGCCGAAATTTCCCATGGAATCACCCCTTTGCCAGCTCCTCCTCCGCGAGTGCAACAGGTAAGCACTTCGGATCTTTTGGCTTCCCAAGATCGTCCAGGCATTATTGAAGTGGTCAATGTGGGAGAAGGTAGAGACGATGTTTCGATGGCAGATGAGCGCACGGTGAATTTCGGAGCAGGAAGTGTGACCCGCGAAGGAAACCGATATAGAATCGTTGCCAGAGGAAATATTGTGGTCGATGGAAATCAGAGAGCCAGTGCCGGAGTTACCCTTTACACCCAAGAGGGAGGGACGATTGAACTTGAAAATGGAGATAGAGTTCGTATCAAGAGTCTGAACTCTTCAAATGTTGCAGCCCATTCCGGAGCTGTTTCTCCCGCTCAACCTCCCAAACCGTCCCCAATTTCGGTCACCATTTCTCAAGACGCGGCCCAAAAAGGTTTGGGTGTGACAAATGTGGGAGGAAAAATTTCTCTCAATATTCCTGCCGGTTATACGGGTGAAATCGTTGTCGGTCGGGCAGATAACGCGGATGTGCGTGTTGATTCCGCCACTATTTCCCGAGCTCATCTGACTATTTCTCCTACTCGTGAAAGAGGAGTCAGTGGTTTTAGAATTTATTTGGTTTCAAAGATAAACGGAGTTGCAGTCAATGGACAAGAATTGAAAGGATATAACGATCGAAATGGCCCTCCTGAATCAAAATTCATTTCAGAAGAGGAAGTTCAAAGAGGCGCATTGCTTGCATTTCCGGATGGAACCTCCTTGAGTTTGGGACAGCTTCAGGTGATTCAACCCTCCCGTATAACCTCTCCATCTCCTGCCAAGGCTCAAGGTAATCCGACTTTGATGTATCATACCTTTACAGTTCCCGGAGTTATTCTGGAAGGTTCTTATCGAACTTTTGGAACGAACGGAATTTTATCCTCTTTTGAGATTTTCGATGCAAACGATGGAAATGGAATTCATCCGAGACATTTTGAAGTGGCGGTTCATAATGGTGAATATTGGATTCGAAAAAATCCCCGAACAGAAACCCGCATTCGTCCTCGTGGAGAAGGGGATTTTACCTTTTTGCCTGAAACGAGAGAAAGAATGTGGAACACCGGAGAAGGGTGGATGAGAGTTCCTGCCGATAGGGGATATCAATTTTCCGATGGTAGTTATGGATTGGATGTTCAGTTGAGCCCTTTGGTGGTTTTAAGATTGAATCTGCCTCCCATTCAGAAGAGGGCAGAAACCGGCACAGTACCAATCAATACTTTGCCTATCCTGGAAACAAAAAAGCCGCGTTACGAGGAAGTACGATTAAGACAGCAGGAAGGACATGTCGAGTATGGCGGTCAACGCTTTTCGGGTGATGATGCCGAGCGGGCGGGGCTAAAAACATCCTATCGTACCGAAAGAAGACAGGTAGAAGGAGGATATCAAGATTACGATGTAACCTCTTTGGCAAGGACTCATACGGACATCCCTATCCCATTACCTGATGGATCGGTGAAGTTTCGAGTGAAAACTGACTCTTCGATCGGTGAGATTCATTTGGATGCCAATGCTCAAAGAAAGCTCGGCAAAGTTGGAGTTCCGATAATACATCTTTCTATAGGGGAAGAAGTTGAGTTGGGTCAAATGACTTGGAGTTATGATGGAAAAAAATTTATTCCAGTGAAAAGTCATCGAAGAGAGGGAACTCCTCCTCAAGTAGAAATTCCACAAGATTCAGGAGATGCTTCACCCGAAGTAAAAAAAAAATTTTAACGGGTAGTTCTAGTTCTGATTCAGACCATCAAGATCCGTTAGCGAAGACAAGAAGAGAAACAACTGCCTATACTGTTGCCGCTGCAATCGGCGGCACTACTGCCTATGGGGCAAATCTTCGATCCTCCAGCGCGCAAACAGCAAAATCTGAAAAAGCTGCAGCAACGAAAGAAACCCCCAAACCAGAAAAATCTAAAAAAACAACAGCCCATGTGGGAGTTCGAGAACCCTCCTCTCCGCCTGAAAATATCGGAGGAATTGGAGCGGTGGCGTTGGGAGCTATAACATTAATCACTGCAAGTAGAAGGCGGCTTCTTTCTCGCTCTAAGGTTGAAGAAGTGGGGAAAAAATTGAGCCAAGAAGAAAGGGTATATCAACAACAGTTTAGAAGAAAAATAGAAGTATTAAAAAGACAAGTAAGTGCTACGACCCGAGATAATTTGAATAAACTTCCTGGATATTTGGGAATTGGAGGTGCGGGTGTTGTATTTGGAATAGAAATAAAGGGTAAAAAATATGCAGTGAAGATACTTCTCGATCAAAATGGTTTAAGTGATTTGGGTAAGCAAGAGAATTTGCAAGCTGAAGCAGAGGCATTGAAAAAAGGGAAAGGAATACCGAACAGCTCACAGCTGGTTGCTTACTCCTTAGCCGATCACGCGCTTGTAATGAATTGGGTCCCGGGGAAAAATGTAAGCGAAATTCCTTTAAATACCGCTTCACCTTATTCGGATCTGCATATTGAGAAACTGATAAGAACTTTGATCTTGCTTGATCAAGCAGGTTTAGAAACAGAGCCTCTCAATCCAGACAATTTTTTGTATGATTCTAAAACTGGACTTCATGTAGTAGATTATCATGCGAAAACAGCGCTTTCTTTACCTCTGAGCCTTCGAATAGACTTGATAATTCTAACTTTATCGCTGAGGAAAGAACCGCCCACAAACTCACAGCACGATTTGATAGAAGCGTATTATCGGTCTTCAGCTTTACTGCGCTTAGCGGTTCGAGTGCAATCTCTTACAATATTGAAGAGGGATTTTCCAAGCTTATTCATTGAATTGAAAGAAAAAGAGTTAGAGAATTATCCTCCTGGTGGTTTTGATGCTTACCTAACCATTCTGGTAATACCGCTGACATAATCTGAACTACGAGAACTTCAAAGAATCGACGATAAAGCCTCAAATCTTCAAATTCTAGACGATGAAATCCCGGGGTTGGTGGATGAGATGATGCATCGGCTGCGCGGGAGCAAGCAAAGAAATCCAGCACTTTCAGATCTTCCAATTGTGGAACAGAAGGATTTTCCTACCGTAGAAGCGGAGGCGCTAGGACGAGGATCGGAAGTCAATGTCTATCCTCTTCCCGACAATCGGGTTTTGATGATCGGTAAGTTCACAGATTCGAAAAGATCAGGCATCCATTTATCTCCCGAGCGATACGCGAAAAAAGAGGAGGAGGAAGGGTTGGGTTTGAAAGAAAGGATCGAGACCGTTTTGCGGCTGCAGCATTTGCAGTATGAAGGGCATAATGTCGCTGTTAAAATCTATTCAGTCGTAAAGAATCCAGAAGGTAGAGTGATTGGTTACATTGCTGAACGAGTCGAGGGAGAAATGTTAGACACCTTTACAAAAAGGAAAGGGAGTTTGTCTCAAGAACAACTGACGGAAGCCAAAAGACAGCTCTCCGAACAACTCGCACTGATTCATCAGGCTGGAGTAGTCATTGGAGATGTGAACCCTGACAATATCCTGATTGCTGTCGGCCCGAGGGGAGAAGTGACGGCAAGGCTGGTTGATTTTAATGCTCCTGGATTTTCATCTGCTCCGACACATCTTAGTCCGGAGTCAGACCGGGATAGATTGGATTGGTGGTTTAATATTGCGTCCGAAGCGATTCTTGGGACTGTTTTTGACAGACAAAAATTTCGAGCTGAAATAACCGCTAGAAAAAGCCCAGGCACGCGCGGAAGTTCTTAAAATTTGATGGTTTTTAAAAATTTTTGAGCCGAATTCTTTTGATCCGATAAAAAACAGTCACTCATGTTGAATCTATGACCGTTCAAAAAAATGCGGAAGCTTCAGCGAGGTGAGCAAGCCCAGGGTGTCCCAATTGGGTAAAAGTGGGACATGGTGAGCCCTTCGACTGAGCTCAGGATAAACTCCCTCGAACCATCTATTTGAATTTACGCAAGAGATCTAATGGATTAGTTAGATGAGTTTTTCATCTGCTGAACTTTCTGAAGAACAGTCGACTCAATAAACAAGGCTGCCCCAATTGCCTCATCCGCATCTTCTTGACTGTAGAGGATTTCAGCGGGAGACTCGGTCAGTTCATCCCCATAAAAACTGATTTCCCTCTCTTCCCGAAGTCGTCTGGAAATAGAGACGATTTTATCAATGGGGAAATTCTCGAAACGATCAGGATATTTTTTGAAGAGACTCCCAACATCATGAAGATGCGGTACCTCCACCCCAGACAGTCGAAGCATCGCCTTGAGGTAAAGCTCTACCGATTCTTGACAGCGGCGAACCACCAGATGCCAGGTTTTATTTTCTAAAAGAGTTTTCGCTTCTTGCAAAATCTTCCCGGCGGTTTTGAGTTGGCTTTGAATGAGTTCGAGGGTGGTCATATTTCAAAAACCTCTCCCGGTTTGTAATCCGGTTTTAAATTCCAATATTCCACTTTGCCAATCTTTTCTCTTCTTGCACCCAATTTTTTAAGCCGTCTGTTCACCTCTTCCAGAATATTTTTCATAAAACAGTTTTGATCAGTCAAAATCTGGCGGCGATCGGTCATGTCAAAATAAAGAGGGGAAAGTTTCTTGGCTTCCTCGGGAGTTTTAATGAGGGTTGAGAAAAAAGGAAAAGTTTCGTTTGGAAAAAGTCTTTCGAGTTCGAGATAAATCGGATCGATGAATTTGCGCCGTTGAAATCTCCCTCCCTGAATATTTTGAATCACGAGCAGCAAATCGATATCAGAATTTTCTTTTTCAGCCCCGATGGCCACTGACCCGTAAACAACGACACTGACAAGCTTTTCCCTGAAATGTTTGAAAAGTAAATCGTTGAAAACTTTGGCCCATTCTAAATGATTTTTCATCGGTTTCGTCAGTATATCTTCTCTAATCGTGTTGACAAGAGGCTTTTTTGAACTCGTCGGATCTGATAAAGAATTGATCTGCATTCGTTCCCAGAAAACCGGAAAAAAACAAAAGAGTTCGAAGAATTTTTTTCTCGCAACTTTTTTTCATCTCTTCCGACATCCTCTACATTATTCCAATTATAATCTGTTTTCTTTTTGATGAATGAAAAGAGAGGATTTTTATGTCTAGCGTTCATGGTATTTCGGAAACGATTGTCGATATTTCATGCCGGGCAGAAGATTCTATTTCTGAGAATCAGCTGCTTCTTTCCCAGACTCTTCAAACCTTTTGCGCCGAGGCGACCTCACTTTCCGGTCTGATTGGAATGACTGCCGGCAGAACGCTTGCCTGTCTTGTCAAAGCACAAACTTTCAAGTTTCTTCCGCAAATTTTTGGGAATTCAGCCAGCAAAGCGGCTTTCTATCATTATGCTTCGATCGGTGCTGGCTGTCTCGTGGAAGGGATCGCTTTTCCGACCGCAACCGAGCTCGCAAGAACCGGCGAGTTTAAACTCGGAAGTTCCCAGGAAATTTTTCACGGATTTTTGACGATCGCTCTGTGCAAGGGATTGACAAAGGGGATGCCGGTTGAAAGCATTTTGATGCGCCACGGAGCCCAGGATATCGCGATGTCTGCTCTCGATGCAGGGTGCGAAGAGATCGGAATTCTCGAAAAACAGCAGATCAGTTTTTGCCAGAGGGTTTTCATGGCTGAAATCATTTCGCTTCGAATGGAGGCAAGCGCGCAATTTTTGGGAGCGGTTTGTCCGGAACTTTCGATGCTGGAAGCGAAGCAGGAGTTGAAGAATCAATTCTCGAAAATCAGAACCGGAACAATTCCGCAAAACCCTGCAAAATTGAAAGGGATCTGGGATGAGCTCCAGACAAGCTTTTCCCCTCGTCTATTACCCGCGGAAGGGAGGATGGAAATGGGGGTAGAGAGTCGCACCGAAGAGTCGGTCCTGAAACAACCGAATATTCTGGCGATGTCGAGGCTGGATCTCGGTAACGGAAGGAGACGAGAAGTTATGAGATCCGGAACTCCAGTCGCCTCTTCTCGACCCCCCTCCGATTGGCCCTCCAATCTTTCCACCGACTGGTGGAACCTGATTCCACGCCATGGAAGCCGTTTATACACCGGCAGAAAAGTTGAAACGACCGCTGATCACCTTGCCATTGCGGTCGAGGATGTCGCACTGAAAATGTTCGGCGGAGAAAAAAATGTCGATCTGGTGATCGGATTTGGTTCTTTTTTCGATCAGCCCGGATTTGGAAAAGCGGCCAGAGAGTTGAATCCCGACAAGATCGTTGATCTTTATGTGATGGGAGATATCAAAAAAATGATGGCGAGTTATGCGGCACTCGAAAAATTTGACTCGCAGCTCGCCGATTGGTGCGTGACGCACTCTTCCAAAACCGACGGGGTTTTTATCAAGGTCGATATCCCGACAGAAAAAGGGTTGCTCCGCTTCAAGGTGACGGCGATCGGTCGCGATCATTTCATGGCTGAAACGGCCGATGGCCCGAAAATAGGCTTTCCCCAGATGCGGTTCAAGGATGTGGTCGAGAAAAATGTTTTGTGGGAATGTTCCAAAGATGCCCGGGAGTCAGATTTGAGTCGGGTCGGCACCGGGAGTTTGCTTGATAGAGTCCGCAAAATTAGACAACGCCTCGTTGAAATCGCCTATCTTAAAATGGGTAGTGGAATCATTTCCTCTCTTCTTCCCGACTGGAAACATTTTTTTCTGAACCGTTTTTCAAGATTTTTCAAATCCGGTTTTCATTGGAGCAAACTTTTACCGTTCAGTCGGCTGGCAAATTTCAGACGATTTCATTTTACCGGAGCCGAACTTGCGTTGGGATTTTTTGATACCTTTGATTTTGAATTTATCCGGATTCATGAGAATCTTCCGTTTTTCAAATCGGCTTATAAAGGATTGGTGCAGTTTGAAGAGCGGGCTGAATCCTCCCGAAAAATTATGACAGAAGCGTTGCGCGATTTTGCGAATGCACATCGCGACGCTCTGACCGTCGATGGAAAACCGGTCACTCCGGAAACATTGGAAAACCAGATCACAGAGAAAAATGTGTATGAGGTTGTTTTTGGAACCCAAGGTTTTTCAGGTGGGGCGATCGGCCGATCGGTTCGCTATTGGAGCCGTTGGTTTTCGCTCTTTTCCGGTCAATTGCGAACCACTTATCATTATCTGCTTCACAAATGGCCGGTCGACAAAAAATGTTCGCGCGGTTCATTTCCTGTCAGCCAGGGAAAATATGTGAGAAGAAAATTTGAAAGGGCGGGACTGCTTCCCGCTTCGACAGAAATCAGTTATCCCCAGCTCGAAAATCTGGCCTATAAAATCTACAAATCCGGAGAATTCAGTGCGGATGAATACGATCTTTTTCGACGATGGCTTGCCAAAAAACCGCAAATGCTTTTGACCCAAAACAAAGAGCTGTTGAAAATATTGGGGGCTCTTTCCGTGGAGGATTCTCCCCTGGCACAATCGGTTGTAGTAAAAATGTTCAACGCAATTTCAGAAATTCAAAAACTGGATCCCGAAGTGGTTGGGTTTATCAGAAACTATCAGGTTTGATGGTTTTGAAACCGGTCTGGATTGAGTGTTTTCTGATTTGTTTTTACTTTCGTTGATTCCCTTAACCTCTTGATGGCTCGAGCCTTGACGACTTCCCCCTCTTTGCCTGACAATCAACGGATGCCTGTCTGAAATCAAAACGGGGTTGTTTTTTCTCCTGAAAACATAAAGGGGTTTTTTATGAAAACTTTTCGGTTTGTTTCAATCTTGTTTTCCTGCTTTTTTATTTCCGCCTTTCTCATGACCGCCTGCAGTTATGACAATCATTACTCCTCCGAAAACGGGGAAAATCGTTCGGGCGTCACCCAGTCATCCAACTCGCCGGGAGGAAAGAACCCAGCCGGTGGTTCTGGCGGATCCGGGGGTGCGAACGAGCCCGAGGCAGCGAATGGCGGTTGTCCCAAAGATTGTGCCTCCGAGGTCTGTATCACCAAACCCGATCAGCCAAATATTGCCCAATGTATTTCGGAGGCGGATGTTTTATATGTGAATGCCCGGGATGAAAATTGTGACAATGGAAAAGAGGGAACCGGGACAAAAAATTCCCCCTTCTGTGAAATCCAGAAAGCGGTTCAGGAAGCGGTCAAGACAAAAAAACCCTACGTTTCGGTCAAAGCCTCTTATCGGGATCATGCAAGAGACAGCAAAAAACAGGACTACTCCGTGGTCAAGATCTCCACCGGTTCTGTCACGATGATTGGTCCTTGGGCGAACCGGACCCTGAAACAGAATGAAGATCCCAAAGATCGTCAAAATTTTATCTCCTTCAAGGATATTGCGATTGTTGGATACAAGGAAAACGAGGTGATTTCGCTCGAGGTGAGTGGAGACGCCAATGTGACCTTTGACGGTTTTCATTTTACCGGATCGGTGGTCTGCAGCAGTGTCAATGCCACTTTGGAGATCCGACATTCCCTTTTGCAATCCAAGAATCTTCAGGCATTGGAAGGAATCGATGATAAAAATAAGATAATCTCAAAGGATCGAGTTTTGGCCTCTCCCTGCAAAAAAATCACCCTTGAAAACAGCGATATCCGGGAAGCGGGAAGGGGAAAAGCGTCAATTCATATCGGAGACATGACGACGTATCGAATTGTCAATTCGATCATTGCGCATAGTCCGACAGGAGTCATTCTCGAAAAAAATTCTGCAGGGGTTTTTGAGTTTAATACCGTGACCGTTCACGACAAAAAAGGAGTGGATTGTGGAGATGTCGGAAGCAAAAAAATGATTAAAAATTCGATTGTCGTCAAAAACAATGGTGGAAAAGGGGATGATCAATTCAGTAAGCTTTGTGAATTTGACGCAGTGGTTGCCGGCCCGAATGAAATGATCAATGATCCAAAGTTGATCAAAAAACTACCCGAGTTTGAAGTAGGGGATTTTCGCCTCCAGGAAAATAGTGGCCAAAATAAAGATTGTTGTATTAACAAGGCGATTCCAGATCCTGAGGTAAAAATTGATTTTTTCGAAAATATTCGTCCCAAAGGAGGTTTGCCTGACATTGGTTTTCAGGAGGTAGAATAGAAGAGCGGACGCTTGACAGAGTGCTTCTCCCCATATAAATTCCCGCCATGTTAGCCCAAAAAATAGAAGAAGCACTGACCTTTGACGATGTTTTAATCCTCCCCGGAAAAAGCAAAGTCTTGCCGACTGAAACTTCCACAAAAACCAGGCTGAGCCGAAAAATCGAGATGAATATCCCGATCGTTTCTGCCGCCATGGATACCGTGACCGAATCGGAAACAGCGATTGTCATGGCTCAATGTGGCGGGCTTGGAATTATCCATCGCAACATGACTCCTGAAGAGCAGGCGCTGGAGGTTCAGAAGGTAAAGAAAAGTGAAAGTGGGATGATTCTGAATCCGATCACCGTCGGTCCGAACGAAAAAATCCGAACCGCTCTCGAAGTGATGCACAAAGAAGACATTTCCGGATTGCCGGTCGTTGATCACGGAAAACTGGTCGGAATTCTCACCAACCGCGATCTCCGTTTCGAAAAAAATCTCGATCTAAAAATTTCACAACTAATGACGAAAGATCTGATCACCGTTTCAGAAAAAGTGACACTCGATGAGGCAAAAGATCTTTTGCACAAACACCGAATCGAAAAACTTTTGGTGGTGAACAAACAGGGAGATTTGAAAGGTCTCATCACCATCAAAGATATTGAAAAAACCGAAAAAAACCCGAATGCAATCAAAGATCTTCGTGGACGACTTCTCGTCGGAGCAGCGATCGGCGTGGGTGACAAGGCGATCGCCCGGGCTGAAGTTCTGATTCATGCCGAAGTTGATTTGATTTCGATCGATACGGCCCATGGTCATTCCGTCTCAGTTTTAGAAACCGCGAAAATATTCAAGAAAAAATTCCCAAACATCCAGTTGATCGTCGGAAATATCGCGACTGCCGAAGCTGCGGCAGACCTGATCCAGATTGGAGTCGATGGAATCAAGGTCGGCGTCGGTCCAGGCTCCATCTGCACGACCCGCGTGGTTGCTGGAGTTGGGGTTCCCCAGCTCACCGCCATTCAAATGGTTTCAAAAGTGGCAGCCGAGAAAAAAGTTCCGGTGATTGCTGATGGAGGAATCAAATTCTCCGGTGATATCACAAAGGCAATCGCCGCAGGTGCAGATTGCGTCATGGTCGGAGGGCTGCTTGCCGGAACCCATGAGTCGCCTGGCGAAAGAGTTCTCTATCAGGGAAGAAGCTACAAGGTTTATCGGGGGATGGGCTCGCTCAGTGCGATGAGAGCTGGTTCTGCCGATCGTTATTTTCAGGGGAATATTCCGACTGAGTCGAAATATGTCCCCGAAGGCATTGAAGGGATGGTTCCCTATCGCGGTCCACTTGCCGAGAATATTTATCAACTGGTCGGCGGACTCAAATCCGGCATGGGATATACCGGTTGCGCAACGATTTCAGAGCTTCAAAAAAACGCAAAGTTCATCAAAATTACCTCTTCAGGATTGAAAGAATCGCATGTGCATGATGTGGTGATCACCAAAGAGGCACCGAATTATCATTTGGAAAAATAATGGATAAAATATTAATTCTCGACTTTGGTTCCCAATACACCCAACTGATCGCCCGTCGTATTCGCGAAAATCATGTTTACTCTGAAATCCACCCGTTCAATTTTTCACTCGAAAAAATAAAGGAGTTCAAGCCGAAAGCGGTTGTTTTATCCGGAGGACCTTCGAGCGTTTATGATTCGGGAGCTCCCAGACTTGATTCAAAATTTTTTGAACTTGATTGCCCGATCCTCGGGATCTGTTACGGAATGCAGCTGATGGGGCAGATGCTTGGTGGAACCGTGGAGGCAAGCTCGAAGCGTGAATATGGCCGTGCTGTCTTGAAAATTGCCGATTCAAAAACATTGTTTTCCGGTCTGAGCAATGAAACCGAAGTCTGGATGAGCCATGGCGATCATCTGATGAAGCTGCCAGACGGTTTTGAAAAGATCGGCTACTCCTCCAACGCCCCCATTGCCGCCATTGCCGATCCGAAGAAAAAAAGATTCGGAGTTCAATTTCATCCCGAAGTGGTCCACACAAAAGAGGGGAATGAAATTATAAAAAGTTTCCTTTTCAAAATTGCCGAATGTGAACCAAACTGGACGATTGACAACTTCATTGAATCGGAAGTCTTGAAAATCAAAAACCAGGTCGGTAGCGAAAAGGTCATCTGCGGAGTTTCCGGTGGAGTCGATTCCACCGTGGCTGCCCATCTTGTTCATCGGGCGATTGGGAATCAACTCACCTGTATCTTTATCAACAACGGATTTTTGCGAAAAGAGGAGGGGAGAAAAGTCTGCGAACTTTTCGATAAATCGCTGAAAATGCCTTTGATTTATATCGATGCGGCCGAGCGATTCCTCAAAAAATTGGAGAATGTCGTTGATCCTGAAAAGAAGCGAAAATTGATTGGAAACGAGTTTGTCGCGGTTTTTGAGGAAGAGGCAAAAAAAATCCTGGGAGTCCGATTTCTGATGCAGGGGACTTTATATCCCGATGTGATTGAAAGTGTCAGTTTTAAAGGCCCCTCTGCCACCATCAAAACCCATCATAATGTCGGCGGACTTCCCGAAAAAATGGGATTAAAGCTCGTGGAGCCACTTCGGGAACTTTTCAAAGATGAAGTCAGAGAGCTCGGGCGAAAAATGAAAATCCCCGAAGAGATGATCGGCAGACAGCCATTTCCAGGGCCAGGGCTTGCGATTCGTATTTTGGGGGATGTGACAGAAGAGCGGCTTCAAATCCTTCGCGAAGCGGATGAGATTGTGGTGGCTGAAATCAAAGAGGCAGGGCTTTATTATCAGGTTTGGCAATCGTTTGCGGTGCTCCTCCCGATCAAAACCGTTGGAGTGATGGGGGATGCGAGAACCTACGAAAATGTGATTGCCGTTCGGGCTGTGACTAGTCTTGATGGAATGACCGCTGATTGGGCAACACTTCCGTATGAACTTTTGGGAAAAATTTCCAACCGGATCATCAATGAAGTAAAAGGGGTAAACCGGGTGGTTTATGATATATCATCCAAGCCGCCGGCGACGATTGAGTGGGAATAAAATGAATATTGAGAAATATCAAAAGGAAATATCCATTCTCTGTCATGTAAAGTTGTCATTCCTGCAGGTTTTTGGGCACCGTGCCTTGCCGGCAGGGGAATCCCCCTGATCCAATTATTGAGTAAGGGGATCCCCGATAAAAGCACTCGGGGATGACAATTCTCTAAAACGATCATTTCAAATAAGCAGTTTAACCATGAGTTCTCAGAACTTCACTCATCTTCATGTCCATTCCCAATATAGCTTATTGCATGGCGCAATTTCTATCGAACGTCTCATTGCTCAGGTGAAAAAATTCAAGATGGATTCGGTCGCCTTAACCGATTTAACGAATATGTTTGGAGCGATTGAGTTTTACCAAAAGGCAAAGTCTGAAAAAATCAAACCGGTTCTTGGATGTGAAATTTATTATCTAACCCAAGGTTCAAGATTGAATCGCGAACCTCATCGAAAACAAGATCTTCTCGCACATCTCGTTTTACTCGTTGAAAATGAGGAAGGTTATAAAAATCTCTGTCGGCTAATTTCATCAAGTTATTTAGAGGGATTTTACTATAAGCCACGAATAGATAAAGAAGTTTTAGAAAAATATTCAAAAGGACTTTTCGCCCTTTCCGGTTGTTCAAAGGGAGAAATTCCAAGACGAATTATCGAGGGAAATATCAACGCTGCCAAAGCATCGGCGACTTATCTCTCCCAGGTTTTTAAAGATCGGTTTTATTTAGAGCTCTCTGACCATGGACTTTCCCATGAAAAGCTGATCAATGAAACCTTACTCGATTTCTCACAATCACTCTCCTTGCCGATCGTTGCGACCAATAATGTTCATTATCTCGAAAGAAAAGATCGGGAGGCGCATGAGGCACTTCTCTGTATTCAATCCGGAAACAAATTAAAACAGGAAGATCGACTCTCTTATGATGGAGATGAGTTTTACCTGAAATCCTCAGAAGAGATGAATGAGCTTTTTAAAAAATACCCGGAAGCGATTTCAAACAGTTCTTATATTGCGAATAGTTGCAACTTCGAATTTAATTTCAAGGATTACTATTTTCCGAAGTTTGACCTTTCCTCTCAATCTACCCCTCACTCCGAACGAGAAAAGGATTTTCCCTCTTCAGAAGGAGAAGGAGGAAGTGAAGAGGAACAAGAGCTTCTCAAAAAACATTTAACTCAAAAAGTCTATGAAGGTTTTGAAGAGCGATGGAGGTTAATTTCCAAACAGTTAGGAGAAAAAGCCGATTCCGAAAAACCAGTTTATGAAAATAGAATTGAGCTGGAGCTAAAAACAATTCTTTCGATGGGGTTTGCCAGCTACTTCTTAATTGTTGCCGATTTCATCGGTTATGCCAAATCGCAGAATATTCCGGTCGGTCCAGGCCGTGGATCGGCCGCAGGAAGTTTAGTTGCTTATTGCCTGAAAATTACCGACCTTGATCCGATCCCATATCATCTTCTGTTTGAACGATTTTTGAATCCTGAACGAATTAGTATGCCCGATATGGATATCGATTTTTGTATGAATCGACGCGATGAAGTGATCGCTTACGTCAATAAAAAATACGGAAATGTCTCGCAGATTATCACCTTCGGAAAAATGAAGGCAAAAGCGGTCATTCGGGATGTCGGGCGAGTGCTCGATCTGGCGTATGCAGAGGTTGACCGGATCGCAAAATTGGTTCCCAATGCTCTCAATATTACCTTGGAAGAGGCATTAAAAATCGAACCCCGCTTAAAAGAGCTTGAAGATTCTCAACCACAGGTCAAACAGCTTTTGCGAATTGCCAGATCACTCGAAGGATTGACTCGTCATGCCTCCACTCATGCCGCTGGGGTGGTGATTTCTGATCGTCCGCTCACAGAATTTATGCCGCTTTATCTCGGTTCACACGAAGAAGTGGTGACCCAATTTGACATGAAAGCGGTCGAGAAAATTGGTCTCGTCAAATTCGACTTTCTCGGATTGAAAACTTTAACAGTGATTGCGAATGCGTTGAAAATTATCGAGCGAACCCGAGGGGTTGATCTCAAAATTGAAGAAATTCCGCTCGATGATCCAGAGGTTTATAAAACCTTTTCCGCGGGAGATGGATTGGGGGTTTTCCAGCTCGAATCTTCCGGAATGCGCGATCTTTTGGTGAAATTAAAGCCGAACTGTTTTGAGGATATCATCGCGCTTGTGGCGCTTTATCGTCCAGGTCCGCTCGGAAGTGGAATGGTTGACGATTTTATCAATCGAAAACATGCAAGAACCATGATTACCTATGAATTGCCCGAGCTTGAACCGATTTTGAAAGATACTTATGGCGTTATTGTTTATCAGGAGCAGGTGATGCAGATTGCTTCTGCCTTGGCGAAATTTACCTTGGGAGAAGCGGATCTTTTAAGAAGAGCGATGGGAAAAAAGAAGCCGGAAGAGATGGCAAGTCAGCGAGAACGTTTTATTGAAGGTTCAACTGCGAACAAAATCCCCAAAAAAAAGGCGGAAAAGATTTTTGATTTGATGGCGAAATTTGCCGAATACGGTTTCAATAAATCCCATAGTGCTGCTTACGCCTTGATCTCTTATCAAACTGCTTATCTCAAAACCCATTTTACCGCTGAATATATGGCAAGTTTGCTGACGCACGAAATGGGGGATACCGACAAGATTTTGGTCTATATCAATGATCTTCAAAGTCGTGGGATTTCTATTTTACCTCCCGATGTGAATGAGTCGTTTCGGTACTTTTCTGTGCTTTCAGAAAAAGAGATTCGGTTTGGATTAGCCGCGATCAAAAATATCGGGGAAGCTGCAATTCAAAGCGTCATAGAAGTTAGAAAAAAACTAGGAAATTTCAATTCTTATTTCCATTTTTGTGAAGAAATAGATCAACGTCGTGTGAATCGGAAAGTCATTGAATCATTAGTGAAATGTGGCGCTTTTGATCAGCTGCAAGTCAAAAGAGCTCAGGCGATGGAAATTCTCGATGCGACCATTGAAAGGGCAACCGCCAAACAGAGAGATCGTGAACGTGGGCAAAACAATCTTTTTGAGCAATTCGGAAAAGATTCGATCATTCAAAACAGGCTTCCAAATATCGATGAATGGCCGGAATCGATCCGCCTCAAATATGAAAAAGAGGTGATCGGTTTTTATATCACCGGGCATCCTTTAAAAAGATACCAAGATAAAATTCAAAAAATTACCCCGATTGATACAGTGACGATTAAAAATTGTTCGGATGAATCGGAGATTTTGATCGCCGGTGTGGTTTCATCGTTGAAAGAAATTAACACCAAAAAAGGGGATAGAATGGCGTTTGTCACTTTGGAAGATCTGAAAGGCTCTGTGGAAGTAGTCGTTTTCTCTGATCTTTATAAAAGCGTTAGTTCAATTTTGGCAATGGATGAACCGATCTTAATCCAGGGGGAAGCCGATATTAATGAAGAATCTGCCAAAGTGCTCGCCAGCCAGATTTCTTTGTTAAAAGAGTATCGATCGATTTCAAATGAAAAAATTCATCTTCGCGCCCGTTCCGAACTTTTGGATGAGGCGAAGCTGAAAGGGTTGCGAATGATTTTATCGCGCTATCCCGGAAATTCGCCGGTTTATTTGTCGCTTTTGAGTCCTGAAAATAAAGAGACCACCTTGAAACTTCCGAGAGAACTTGAAACTTCGTGGAATGACGAGTTATTGGGGGAATTGAAAGAGCTTTTAGGAAATGAGATTCAAGTAGGATGTGGTTAATTTTAATTTTTAAAATTTTAATAACTACTCAGGTCTCTCAATAAATTTTATACAAATGGGACATGGTGAGCCTGTCGAACCATCACTCGAGTGCACTCAATGGATGGTTCGACTCCGTTGCACTACGCTCACCATGTCCCCATTGGATACCTGAGTTATTAAAATTTTAAATAAACAGAGTAAGTGAATTTAAGGAGGATTTTTAAATTTGTCTGCCAAACAAAAAGTGATTTCTGAAAAAGCGATTCTCGTCGGAGCTCGCAAGCCGTCTCAAACCAGGGAAGATTTAATGAATTCTTTGGAGGAGCTTTCGAGCCTCGCCTACAGTGCCGGTGCAAAAGTAGTTGGAAATATGACGCAAGAGCTGAAGCGAATTGAGCCTGCAACTTTTATCGGAAAAGGGAAGGTGGAAGAGCTTAAAGTTTTGGCAAAGCAATTAGATTGCAACTTACTGATATTTGATGAAGATTTACATCCGAATCAAAGTAGAAATCTTGAAGAGATGTTGAAGTTGAAAGTCATCGATCGGACCGGGTTGATTCTTGATATTTTTGCTCAACGGGCAAAAACGAAAGAAGGAAAATTACAGGTTGAGCTGGCGCAAAGTCTCTACTTTCTTCCAAGACTCGTTGGACAATGGGCCCATTTTTCAAGACAGACGGGGGGAATTGGAACGAGAGGTCCCGGAGAAACCCAACTCGAGGTTGATCGAAGAAGAGTTCGGGAAAGAATTTCCAAAATTCGAAAAGAGCTCGAAAAGGTAAAGTCTTCTCGAGAACTTCATCGGGCAAAAAGATTATCGGTTCCAATTCCGACGATTTCGTTGGTCGGTTACACCAATGCAGGAAAATCGACTCTTTTCAAAACTCTCACCCGAGCGAATGTTTTAGTCGAAGATAAACTTTTTGCGACACTCGATCCGACGGTCCGAAGATTAAAACTTCCGAGTGGTCGAGAGATCTTGATTGCCGATACAGTCGGTTTTATCAGTAAACTTCCACATGCCTTGGTCGAGTCTTTCAAGGCGACTTTTGAAGAGATTGCTGGTTCTGATCTTCTTCTCCATGTCATTGATGTTTCCCATCCCCTAAAAAATGAACAGATTAAAATGGTGAATCTGGTTTTAAAAGAGATTGGATTGAGCGAAAAGCCTGTTTTGGAGGTTTACAATAAAATGGATCTGCTCGGTTTTGGATTCAAGGAAGAGAAGCGAAAAATTTACCTCTCTGCTTTTAAAGAAAAAGGGATCGATCAGCTTTTAAACAAATTAGACCAACTTTTATCCAAAGGATTTAAAAAAGTGACTCTCGAAGTTCCCCATCAAGAAGGGGGATTAATCGCTTTTTTGTATCGTTACGCCAGAATTTTGTCGAAAGAATATCGGGAAGAAAAGGTGAGGCTGGAACTCGAGATTTATGAGAAGTATTTGCCGAAACTGAAACCGTACCGGGTAAAAAAATAGGGGTTCAAAATTTTGAACCCCTAAAAGAATCAATCATTCACGATTTTTATCGTGCCATCGCTTTGGCCATATTGACGGTACAATCATGAATCACTTTTGACATCATTTTTCCGACTTTTGAATCTTTGAAGTATCCCAATCCTCCGACTCCAAAACCGGGAGCTCCGACTCCACCCCCTGCCGCATTGACATTGAAACCGGTGTCTGTTGCCTTGACTTTGGAAGAAGCCAAGATTTCACTGGTCGATGTGCTAAATACTTTACAGGTCAGATTGAGTTCGGATTTTTTGAATCCGCCACCGAGCCCGCCGAATCCGCCACCGCTACCACCGAGTCCGCCAGTTTGGAGTCCTTCTCCATCTTTTTGTCCACCCACCAAGGCATAGGAGACCAAATAATCGGCTGTTTTCATTTGTCTCTTTTTTGCCGATTTGGCACCGGGACGTGCTTCATCCGATCGGGCGAGAGATTTTTCGTTCATGACTCCTGCGGGAGCGATCGAATAGTTTTCACGCTCTAAAACTGAAAAACAGCCGGAGTTGACCAATTCGTCCACTGCCACTTCTCGTGAGTTGAGAGCAACGTCGTTGTTCCACCAACCGAATGAGATGTTTTCTGTTTTAAAGCGATCAACCGCCACGGTTGTTTTTGAGGAGCATTTGGGATAATCCTCCATCGGATCATGCTTCGCTTGTACCTGTTTGAGACCGGCCAAAGAGAGAATAGCCGCTGATAAAATGGCTATGCTGTATAATTTCTTCATATTTGTTTTCTCCTCCATAAAGGAAATAGGGTTAATACAATCCGGTGAGTCTAGCAGATGGGGCTTTTGTGTCAAGGTTTTGAGTTCAAATAATCTGTCTTAAAATC
>CAZSRQ010000020.1:0-25567 GCA_964609335.1 uncultured Pseudomonadota bacterium | reverse complement strand
ATTGAATTTAAAAAAAACCTACCCCATACTCACCCCAAGTAAGTTAATGCACGGAGAGATTTCGTTTGTCCATCGATATACTGCTGAGAATGTCTAGTTGTTTTTTCCATATTCTTTCTCCTTTTTAAACTCAGAAAACAAAGATCCTAGTTGGATTAGTTATCGGTGAATAGGTATGAAAAGTTGCCTATGTATGTTAAAAAGGGCAGCGTAAATCTACAATAGGGAGACTGTTGATATGTGTAAAACAAAAGCAAAATCAAAAGGTTAATTTTACACCTAACGTTTTAGCTAAGCGGCGCGCTGAGATGGTGGAATAAAAGCAAGAGTTGTCTGCGCGTCCGTTTGAGCGCTGGGTTAGGCTCCTTCAATCCGCTACAATACATTGAAGATTGCTGACATACTTACTGCTAGGCGTTTTGCGCCGTAACACCGGAATCGAAACTCGCCATGCACATGATCGACCACCACGATGCCGGTAAACCAACCGAACTCGTGCCTCACTGCTCGAATGTCTTTGGCGGGCACATGAATCATTTGTAGCTCGTCATGGAAGGCTCGGTTGAGACTGTTAGGTGAAAACGAGACCCCAGCCTCAGAGACCGAAACAGCACCTCCTACCCACAAGCCACCATGTTTCTGCTTGAACCGATGTATTGTCGGAAGCGCTACGAAGGGAACAATATCTGAAGGCCCGGCATTCGGAATAAATGCATTCGCTAATTTTCGGATGTTTAGAGTAGTCATGTGTCGCCTAACATTGAATTAACCGGCTGCGCTGGGAATCCGATTGAAACATCAAATGTCCTGCAGTCCGGTTGAATGGCTCGTTAGGTGCTGTATCACCTACGTATGAGATTGATCAAGAGTTTGCAGAGCAAAGTCTGTTGTTTCCGCCCGAGCCTCTAACATCAAAGGTTGCAGGAGCCATGATTCTCAAAGTTAGCAAAAAACTTGGTTCATGCTGATTTTGAAACGGAGCACCGAAACAAACAACCACCCCGGACGGCCAGCCCAAGACACCTAACATTGAGTTAACTGGCCGCCCACTCAAGCCCGAGTTCAATTATAAAACTTCTGCGAGTCCAGTTGAACGGCTCGTTAGGTGCATGCCACTGAACATGAATTTGCTAAAAGTGTTATTTCATAAACAAATTTGTTCTGTTTTAATTTCTTGATTAGATAAACTCGAGGAACTCTTATAGAAATTTGAAATAATTTCTAATGCGGTATTCTGAACTCCAATATATTCTTTCGATTTATCATTTCCATAACACTGTTCAATACGAGCATTTAATTCAAGTATATACCAAATTGCAGTAGATTTATAAATTTGAAAGTTAGCAGGCTTAAGATGAATTTGATCACCCAATTCAAAAGAAAGCCATGGGCACATTTTTGTAAATTTTTTATCAACAATGCCATTCCGATGTACAAGTATATTTCTAACTTCAACTAACTCGACAAATGCTTTTCTTACTTCATCTGGGACGCCACCACCAAGACCCAGTGGTTTTAAAATAGATTCAAATTTCCCAACACCAATTGATAAAGCGGATTTAACGAGATTTTTGAGCTCGCCAGCAAGAAACTCTGCTTGTTCATCAGCTGAAGCTTTAATAAATTCGACTACGGGTCCTTTAATTTTTGAAATAAGTTCTTTGTCTTGATGAATAAGTGGTTCCTTAAGGTATTGTAACACTAATTGGTCAATTAGATTTTCGAGAATACTCCATAACTTAATAGCAGCAAGACCAAATAGATAAGAAAAACCATGTTGGATTTCTTCTCTCGCAAAATCTTCAGACTTTTTGGCTGAACGTTTTGCGTCTTCAAAAGTCTCCAGATTCTTATAGAGACTTCGTTTACCCAAAACTTTAGTTGCTTTTTCGAGAATATCCACCCACCAGCTTGCATGGGCAGTATGAGTTAAACCTTGAAAGCATAAATCTATAAACATTCCTAAACGGTTTATTTCATCAAAAGCAATATCAACTGGTTCCATATGTTTTTGCTTATAAATTAACTGATGAGTTTTACACCTAACATTGAATTAACCGGCTGCGCTACTAAGCCCCGCTTGAACCACAGGTATCTAAGCAGTCCGGTTGAATGACCCGTTAGACAAGTAAGCATAGGCACGGCTTCCAATCTGCCATATAGCCATACTGTTCATGATTAAAAATAAGAAGTCGAATATTAAATTCTCTACTCCCTTTAGCCCTGACAAAGCGAAAAGATAAATCATGACGTATGTCACTGCTCCGCCAGCCATTAGCCCAAATATGTACCCGAGAGGACGCCTGAAAAATAAGAGAAGAGGAGTGATGAGGTAAATAGGAATAAAAAATAGATCTGGATAAATAAGAGCATTGTAAGCTTCTTCTGGGAAAGCTTCTGGACGTTGCCAACTTCCTCTAATTACCGAAGAGACTGCATATGCTTGAAAGAAACCCCAAGATGCGAACCAGATGATAGACAACCATGGTTTTTTGTTCATAGGAATTTAATGTCTAACATTTAGTTAACTGGCCGCCCACCCAAGCTGGAGTTGAATACCGGACGACCTGCGAGTCCAGTTGAACGGTTCGTTAGGTGTTGGCACTGTCGTTGATTTTCGCACTCATTTTCTCAATTTTTTATCTCGATGATAAGTTAAGGCATTTGAAATACAAAGGCTTAGTTCTCTGACGGGGATTATTTCATCTTCATTAAATAGGATTGCTCGATTCCCTTCATATTTAAATTTGCCTGGAAACATTGTTTTGAAAGTTTCGATCAAATTAGTTTGGCAATGAAAGTACATTGCGTATTGTGTTTGATTAGATTTTTTCCAATCGATTCGTATAAGGCTTCCGCTCTTAGATTTAGTGGTCAGATAAGCGGGCTCTCCCCATTTAAGAGTTTCTTCTAGTTCTCCCACTTCTTCTGTTTTTGCTGCAGTATCAAAAATCAATTGGCGCAAAAACATTAATTTTTTTCTCATTTCCTGAGGGTAGTTTTTGAAGACTTCGGCAACTTTTGAATTTTTAAACGCCTTCATATGATATGCTTTAACGGTTGGTTGTTTTTACACCTAACATGAAGTTAACTGGCCGCGCACCCAAGCTGGAATTGAACACCAGAGCTTCTGCGAGTCCAGTTGAACGGCTCGTTAGGCATCCTGGCTCGGATTTGCTAATAAAGTATGTATCTAAATTGGTTATTGATGTTTCTATTTAAACGTTCTTCTTACGAAGATTTTTTCAGAAACCCTAATCACGATATAGAGAACATTTATTGTCTCTATCAAAAAAGACGAATGCCTTGTTTTCACTTGGTCTGACTGGTTCTCCAGTGTTGAGATTAAAATCGAGTACCTCTATTGATTTTCGATCGATAAGAGTAATTCGTAAATGGTTAGGCTGTTGCTGTGGAGCTGCAATGTAAACCTTTAAGTTAAGCCCTTCGAAATTACCTCCACCTCTACCACCTTCTAGAGGAAAATTTTTAGATGGATCAGATGAGTGCTGTAGAGTATTTTCTTTCAAACTATAGCCATATTTGTTCATTCTTTGTTCTACGTCAGGTGATAGAACAATCTCAGGGATATTAAATTTATCAGTTACATTAAGAAGTGTAGCTACTGCATAAGACATTTCGTAAATGTTATGAAAGATATCGTCTTGACAGCTAGCAGACTTTTGTGCTCGAAGAGTTCCCCCAGTGATATAACCTATCTCGGCTCCATTTTTATAAACTTTATAATCTTCGGTTTGACATCTCATAATTTGTGCCGACTTTAATTGAACTCCATACTTTTTTTCTATTTCTCGAATCATTTCTATTTTTTCCCTTGCAGAGGGAGCTTTAGCCGCTACTTTTTCGGAAATTACTTTTCTTAATACGGAATAAACAGGATCTTCCCATGACACCAAGTCTCCTCTCTGATGATTTCCCCAAGGATTTAATACAACAGCAGTGTCTTTAGAATCTAATTCGCTCTTTTTATCTCCATTATCAGAGACAACAACAGTACATTGAGCATTATTAAAAGTAGTTACTTGATTAGTTTTTAGAGGCGGAGCCATATTTTTACCCTTTCACCAATTTGTTATTTTTTAGCAAAGTCTTCATTTGGATTATCGGTATTAACTCCGGAAAGTTGCTGACGCAGTGGGTCGAAAGCCTATATCAATTTCGGTTAAATTCTTTCTTTTGCCTAACATTGAATTAACTGGCCGCCCATCGAAGTTTGATGAAGCTCGGACGTTCCTGCGGTCCAGTTGAATGTTTGGTTAGGTGAGTACCACTTGCGCATGAGATTTTTCAAGATATTTGCAAATCTCGATCCGTTGTTTCCAGCAGAGCCGCGTACCAAGGACATGAGAGGAAGCAATGATTTTGGAGTAAGCGAAAAACTTATTGATGCTAAATTAGGTTTTATTTGAAACGGAGCGCCAAAATAAACAACCACCACCGCCCGCCGACCAAAACCACCTAACATTGAATTAACCGGCCGCGCACGATGTCCCGATTGGAATGACCAACGTCCTGCGAGTCCGGTTGAATGGTTCGTTAGTGATCAGTGCCAAATAAAGAACTTATGGATATTTTGATGACTTCCATTCTTCCCCCGTCACATTACCATCTAATACGCCCAATTTTTCCCCACCATTTGTATAAACGCATCCACAATACTCACATTTGTTACCCATGCTTCCAGAATCTATGATCTCTTTTTGAGCGGTATTTGATAATCTTGCGAATTGCTCTTCTGTTAATTTATGTTGCCGCGTTGAATTTTTACCAGAACATTTATCGGGACATGTATTCATATTTTATTACCTCGTATAATTTTTCATGGGTGTGCTCACTAACATTGAGCTCAGCGGCTGTGAACAACGAAGGCACGATTATTGGGTAAACTTCCAATTTCTTAAAAGCAAATAATTTGTTCACGGTCCGCTGGAGCGCTTCGTTAGATCATTTCCATTTCTTAATCATTAATAAGGTGTCTTGATAGTCCCCTGGACCATATTGTCGCTCCTGTTCTTCCTTTTCTATAAAAGCTTTTTCAAATCCCGCTTTTTCATAGGACCGAATCGCATTTTGATTTCTTGCAGAAGGCCTTATAACAAAGTTTTCGATTCCAAACCGATTATATAAGTACTGAATAAGAGATTTTAGGGCATCTGTTCCAAAACCCTGCCCACAGTAATTCATTGATTTTAACCAAATATCTAACTCGATTAAACTTCTTGATAAATCCATGCCATCGTAATTGATGTGCCCTATGTCTTCATGATCGATATAAATTATGAATGATCGACTAATATTTTCTTGAGAGCCGTCAAAAAAATGTATCTGATATTCGGTGCAGAATTGTTTCCAGGTGGGAATGGGATGGTCAGTATAATGAGGTGGACCCATCATTTTTGAAGTTATATTCGATTGAGTGAGCCATTTATAGATCTTCCGACGATCTTCTGGCTTAGCAGGCCTAATATTAACTTTTTCACCTTGAATCTTCATAACGTGGATCTAACTAGGCTAATACCTAGAATTTTTTCCACCTATTAACATATCAATGAATCAAAACAAGAATTCTTTAAATCATCTCTTCTTCAATTTCTTAGGCAACGGCGACCCTCGATAATACAGTGTATCCAAGCTTAAGTCCTGTTCATGGGGCCATTCAATTCCTCCGGTGACGATTCGAGCCTTCTTAAAATACCTTTCATTTTTTAATTCTTTGAAGATTCCCTTATTCAAATACCGTTTCATATCAAAAATTCTCGATTCCCCGTTCTTAAATAGGAGATAAAGTTGAAAATTTTCTTTTACTTTTACTGATTTTAATTCTGGTGTCATCTCTTACCTCAAAGGTTGAATTTTAAACAGAGCTTGGCCCTCCATTGCTAACTTCCAATCTGCTAATAGATCTTCACGGTGAATTTCCATCCAAGCGTGAACTAATTTCAATTTTGTTGAGCTAACCTTTCCAGAGAGTATCTTCCCATCAGGAATGCGCAAAATCGCTTTTTGAGAACCATACTGGACATGAATATGCGGCGATTTGTGTCTCTCAGCATCAAAATAAAACATGCGGATAATGATTCCGTAGAACATTGAGATTACTGGCATCTTTTTCCTCTATATTTTTTTCGCGATTTTGTTTTATCTTTTTAACGACTCTTTGGAAGAGTATCACGAATGGCTATAGCTCTCACTGCTTATTACACCTAAATTATTAGCAAGAATTTTTTCCGCCTATTAACATATCAATACATCAAAACAAGAAAAACTTTGAAAATTGCTAGCTGATGATTTATGACTTTGCCGCCATGGCCCTACTTTACCATCGTTCGAAAATCGTTGAAAAATTTCGTCCTCAACCTGGAAAGCTGCTTGATCAGCTTCGGGAGGTTTTGCGTTATCATCATTATTCGATTCGGACTGAGAGATCGTATATAGACTGGATTGTCCAATTTATTAAATTCAACGGAACTCGGCATCCGAAAGAGATGGGGAAGTTTGAGATTGAGCGGTTTTTGAGTTACTTGGCGACTTCGCGGAACGTTTCGGTTTCGACACAAAATCAGGCGTTCAATGCGATTCTTTTTCTTTATCGACATGTGCTGGATCTGCCGATTGATGGGAAAGTGGCGGCGATTCGGTCTAAAAAAACGAAACGACTTCCGGCAGTTCTCACTCGCGAAGAGGTTCAAAAAATTTTGAATGCGGTTCCTGAATCTCATCAGCTCATGGCCAAACTGATGTATGGCACAGGTTTGCGGCTTATTGAAGTGGTTCGTCTTCGGGTTCAGGATCTTGATTTTGGAAATTCTCAAACGATCGTTCGAAACAGCAAAGGAGATAAAGATCGGGTGACTTTTCTTCCAAAACCTTTGCGAGATCCGTTGCAACTACAAATTCAACGAATCAAAAAATTGCATGAACAAGATCTTCAAGTCGGTTTAGGAAAAGTTTATCTGCCGGATGCGATTGAAAGAAAATATCCGAAAGCGAATCTTTCGTTCAAATGGCAATATGTTTTTCCGTCAAAAACTGTGTCGGTCGATCCTCGCTCCAAAGTAAAACGTCGGCATCACTTGCATGAATCGAGTTTGCAGAAGGCGGTTTATTTGGCGAATCAGAAAGTGAAGATTCTGAAGAAGGTCAGTTGTCATACGTTGCGTCATTCATTTGCGACGCATCTTTTGGAGGATGGGATCAACATCCGTCTCGTTCAGGAACTTTTGGGACATACGAATATCAGAACGACGCAGATTTATACCCATGTGATGAATAAAAGTTTTGATCGAATCAAAAGTCCGTTGGAAGCTTTATCTCTATAAAAATAAAATGAGCCTTAATTCTCTAAAAACTGAATTAGAAGATCTGAAGAAAAAAAATCTTCTAAGATCACTGCGTCAAATGGATTCCGATCAAGATGCGATTGTGACCGTGGATGGGCAAAAGTGCGTCAATTTTTCATCGAATAATTATTTGGGATTGGCGAATGACCACCGGTTAAAATCCGCAGCCATCCAGGCAATCCAAGAGTATGGTACCGGTTCAGGTGCGTCAAGACTGATCACCGGATCGATGAAACTGCATCATGAACTCGAAGCAAAAATCGCCGAATTTAAGGGGGCCGAAGCGACTCTTCTTTTCAATTCAGGTTATCACGCCAATATCGGAATTCTTTCAGCACTTCTTCGCAAAGAAGATGTCGTTTTTTCAGATCAGCTCAATCATGCCTCGATTATTGATGGTTGCCGATTGTCAGGGGCAAAAGTTCGGGTTTACCCGCATTGCAATGTCGTTGAATTAGAAGAACTGTTAGCCCAAGAAGTCCGAGAGGTGAGACAGGTCAGAGCTGTCCGACGAGTGATAGCCACCGACTCGATTTTTAGCATGGATGGCGATGCCGCCCCTCTCGCAGAGCTGATGAGTCTCGCCGAAAAATACGATGCCTGGCTGATGGTCGATGAAGCGCATGCCACCGGTGTTTATGGCGCAAAAGGAAGCGGTTTGATTGAAGAAATGTTTCCCCTAAGAGAAAAAAATGAAGTGAGTAGAGAACGTCTTATTCAAATGGGCACTCTCGGCAAAGCTCTCGGTTCTTTTGGTGCCTATGTCGCCGGTCCAAAAGTTTTAATTGATTATTTGATTAACAAGTCACGCTCGTTTATTTATACAACCGCTCTCCCGCCAGCGATTGCAGCTTCTGCCTTGGCGGCGATTGAGATTGTCGAGAAAGAATCTTCTCTCAGAGAAAAATTGTGGGAAAACATCGATTATTTTAATACGCAAATGAAGGGGGCGACCCGACGGGTAGCCCCTACAGAGTTGAAGAGTCCAATTATTCCGCTGATTGTGGAAGATTCTGAAAAGGCTTTAACTTTAAGCCAAAAACTGTTTGAAAAAGGGATGATAGTCACCGCCATTCGTTATCCCACCGTCGCCCAAGGAACCGAGCGGCTTCGAATCACGCTGATGGCGACGCATACGAAATCACAAATAGACCTACTGATTGAGGCATTGCATGAACTCCTCTGAAAAAGAGAAAATCAAAAAACTCGACCAATCTTTGATCTGGCATCCATTTACCCAGATGAAAGAATATGCCTCTGAAGATCCGCTGATCATCGAAAGAGGGGAGGGGAGTTATCTGATCGATATCGACGGAAAAAAATATCTCGATGGGGTTTCGTCTTTGTGGGTGACGGTTCATGGTCATCGTAAAAAAGAGCTCGATGATGCAATCAAGAATCAGATCGATAAAATTTCGCATTCGACTCTGCTCGGACTTTCGAATGTTCCGGCGGTTCAGTTTGCTGAGAAGTTGTTGGCGATTGCGCCGAAAAATTTGAAAAAGGTTTTTTATTCAGATTCAGGATCCACTTCGGTTGAGATTGCGATCAAGATTGCGTTTCAGTATTTCAAAAATAAAAATGTTCGGAGTTCGGAGTCGGGAGTTCAGAGTGAAAAACCCCTAACCCCTAATCCCCAACGCCGAACCAAATTCGTCACCCTTCAAAACGCCTATCATGGCGATACGATCGGCTCTGTGAGTGTCGGCGGAATTGATTTGTTTCATTCGGTTTATCGACCGCTTCTATTTGATTCTTATCAAATTCCCTCATTCGATCTTGAGTGGACCGAAAATCTTTTCAAGGAAAGATCCGAAGAAATCGCTGCGGTGATTGTCGAACCGATGATTCAAGGGGCATCCGGAATGCTTTTGCAGCCCGAAGGTTTTTTGACAAAGCTTCGGGAGTTAACGAAAAAATATAAAATTCTCATGATCGTCGATGAAGTGGCAACCGGTTTTGGTCGAACCGGAAAAATGTTTGCCTGTGATCATGAAAAAATAGAGCCGGATATTCTCTGTGTGGCGAAAGGGATTACCGGTGGCTATCTTCCACTCGCCGCCACTTTGACGACGCAGGAAATTTACGACGGTTTTTATGCCGATTATGCGGAGTTCAAAACCTTTTTTCATGGTCACACCTATACCGGAAATCCGCTCGCCTGCGCAGTGGCGATCGCGAATCTGGAGATTTTTGAAAAAGAAAAAACCATTGAACAACTTCAGCCTAAAATCCATTTACTGAAAGAATTGCTAACTTTTTTTCAGAATCACCCTCATGTAAAAGAAGTGCGTCAGCTCGGAATGATGATTGGAATCGAGTTGATTCAAGATAAAAAGAAGCAGATTGAATATCCTCTCGAAGAACGGATCGGCCATAAAGTCGTTCTGGCTGCGAGAAAACGAGGGGCAATCATTCGTCCTTTAGGATCGGTGATCGTTCTGATGCCGCCACTTTCGATTTCTCACGAAGAGATTAAAAAATTAACCGAGATTGTTTTTGATTCAATTCAAGAGGAAACCTCTCCCCTTTGAAAAAGGGGGATTTAATACCAGGAGTTTGAATTTTTTTAAGACTTGGTTGCGCCAAATCCCTCCTAACCTCGCGCCGTCGGCCTGCTTCGCCAGAGCTTCAGCAAGGCGAGCAGAGCCTTTGGCGACGCAGACCCTTTTTCAAAGGGAGGGATCATAACCAAGAGCTCTTGTGATGGTTTGAGAGTAAAAAAATGATAGAAAAAGTTTAATATTATTCGGATTTCATTTATGCCTCCTAAAATTTCAAAAGGATTATTCATTACCGGCACCGATACCGGTGTTGGAAAAACGATTGTCTCCGGTGCCATCGCCGGATATCTGAAAAGCCAAAAGGTGAATGTCGGTGTCATGAAACCGGTAGAATCCGGCTGTTTGCGGGATCCCAAAAATTCAAAGGCGCTGATTCGATCGGATGCGTTGTTCCTGAAAAAAATGTCGAAAGCGGGAGACATGATCGATTTGATCAATCCGTATTATTTTGAGGCGCCGCTTGCGCCGGCGATTGCGGCGGAGCTTGAGAAAAAAGAGATTTCGATCGATAAAATCTTGGGCTGTTTTCAGGTGCTTTTAAAATTTCATCCGACTCTTTTGGTCGAGGGGGCAGGGGGATTGCTTGTTCCTCTCACGCGTCAAAAATTGATGCTCGATCTCATTAAACTCATGCAACTGCCGGTTTTACTGGTGGCGCGAGCAGGTCTCGGAACGATCAATCATACGCTTCTTTCGATCGAGGCACTTCAACATCGCAAAATCAAGATCGCTGGAGTTGTTTTAAACCATTCTTCCGCAGAAACAGATCTTTCGTTGAAATATAATTCGGAGACCTTGAAAAAAAATACCGAAGTTCCTGTGTGGGGTGAATTTCCTTTTATGAAAGATTTCAATAACGAAAACCTATTGATTCAGGGAGTCAAATCACGTTTTGGTTCTTTCCTGGAAAGTTTTATTCCAAAGCCGACTTCTTGACTTCAGAAGCGCTTTTCCCTATACCTTCACTCTCTTGCAGCTGATTGTTTTTGCTCCTATCGTCTAGGGGTCTAGGACGTTGCCCTCTCACGGCAAAAACCCGGGTTCGAATCCCGGTAGGAGCATTTTTAATGTTTGATAAGACAGAAAACGGCGGTCTTATTTTCTGCCGGATAAAAAACCGGATAAATCTTCATTCCAATCGTTAACAATCCAATTCCAATCAAAACAACTGCAGAAAATTTTGGAAATTTTCTCGAGATCGGCTGTAGTAATTTCCGAAAAAATATCGGTGCAATGCTGAGTGCCGGAATCGATCCCAACCAGAAAAAAAACAACAAAGTCATGCTGTAGTAAATGTTTTGAGTCATCACGGCGGCCAGAATAAAGCTGTAAAGCCATCCACAGGGGAGAAAAACGGAGAGAAGGCCGATTTTAAAACCGTTCCAGTTGGCAGTCGAAGATTCAACTTCAGCCAATGTTTTTCTGGCGAGCTTTGAATATATTTTTGAGAAGAAAAAGGAGAGTGGTTGAGAAGTTTTTTTGAAACTTGAAATTCCGATTTTGATAAAACTGAATCCGAGAAGAAGCGAGGCGAAAAAGGGGAGAACTCCACTCAAGGTATTCGAAAGGGTATATTTTCCGAACAACGCAAAAATAATCCCGAGAATTTCATAACTGCAAAGTCTGCCAATCTGATAAAAAATCATCGATCGTTTTTTTGGCGCGATCACGGCTGTTAATCCTCCGCACATCGCGGCACAATGCCAACTGCCGGCGAAGCTGATTCCCAAAACCAGAATTGGAATCAGTATCGGAGAAACTGTGTGATCCAAAATGGAATAATTAGAGAGAAGGGCCAACAAGGGTGATCTTCTCCTTTCTGTCAAAAACATCTTTTGAATGATCCGAGGAGGCACTTAAACGGAGTTCAGTAAACGCTTTTCCGACCGATAAAATATTTTTTGGAAATTTGATGAAAAGATCTGCTCGAATGTTTTTTCCTGCTTCTATCGGGAGGGGATTGTTTTGCATGACGAGTTCGATTCCTCTATTTTTTTCCGCTTCTTCGATTTGAAAATGAAGATTCATCGTCTCAAAACTTTGACTGCTGAGATCCACCTTATAGTGGTTGACGAAAAGAGAATTTCCCTCAGAGGTTGAAATTTGCTGATAGGGAGCCTCTTTTGAACGGACGAAGACAACCTCGATCAGTTGGCGATGGGTAATCGTCCAGCCAAGTCCGCCGACAAAAAGAGAGAGAAGAAAAAGATAAACAAGCGTTCTGGGTCGGAAGAAATGATTTTTTCTCCCTTTCAAACGGGCGGTGGAATCATATCGAATCAGCCCGAGCGGACGATCGAGTTTTTTCATTACCGTGTCACAAGCGTCGATACAGGCGGTGCAGGCGATACATTCCATCTGGATTCCGTTTCGGATATCGATGCCGGTCGGGCAGACCTCGACACAGCGATAGCAGCTCACGCAATCTCCCTCCTGATTTTCAGAGATTTTTTTGTCGCGTCTTGGTTCTCCCCGTTTTTTATCATAGGTAATGACGAGCGATTGCGAATCGAGCAGAACCGATTGAAATCTTCCGTAAGGGCAAACGATGGTGCAGAACTGTTCGCGGAACCATCCAAAATCAAAAAGAATCAGGAGGGTGCTGAGACTCATCACCAAAAAGGGGGTAAAGTTTTGGGAAGGGGATCGCTGCATCATTTTCAGAAGATTTTCTGCTCCCACGAAATAAGCCAAAAAACTGTGGGTAATCACGAGTGAGATCAAAAGAAAGAAAAACCATTTGACCAGTTTATTGAAAAATTTTTCAAAGTTCAGGTTTTCCTGATCCAGTTTTCGGCGCGCAATCGAGTCTCCCTCGATCCATCGTTCGATTCTTCTAAAAACCTGTTCAATAAAAACGGTTTGGGGACAACCCCAGCCACACCAGATTCTTCCCCAGAGAGCGGTGATGAAGGCGAGTGCCAACGCACTTCCCCCAAAAATGAAAAAAAGTAGCGGTGCATCATGCGCCCAGAAAGTAATTCCGAAGAGGGCAAATTTTCGGTGGGCGATATCGAGGAGAATGGCGGGATGCCCCTTGATTTGGATAAAAGGGAGAATGAGAAAGAGTAGGATCATGATCGCGTGAATCACGATTCTTGAGTTTCTGAATTTTCCCTGAACGTCTGCCGGATGAATATAGATGCGATTTCCCTTTTCATCGGTCGTGGTGAGACGATCTTTGGGGAGATTTCTGGAATTGAAGATTGGCAATGGTTACTCCGTGGAATAAATTATTTTACCTCTTCCCCTTGAGGCGCTTTTGCATTCTCCGGGTTGCTCCCTTTCAACGAATAAATATAGGCAGCGACAGAATAAAGTTCATCCTCCTTTAAAACAGCTCCCCAGGCAGGCATTCCTTTTTCGGCAACCCCTTCTTGAATACTTTTTGTGAGGTCGGTGAGGGTTCCTTTTCCATGAATCCAGAAATTGTCGGTGAGATTCGGTCCAATGCTTCCTCCTCCCTTGTCTCCATGGCAGGAGGCGCATCTTGTCTGGAAAACAGCGGCCCCATTTTTTATTTTCCCAGGATCTTTGGCGATCGCCAATAATTGATCCTCACTCGGAAGTGATGTTTTCGGTTTTTGCCAAAGTAGAAGTTCCCGTTGCGCCATCTCCTTGTTCAACTCTTCAGTCAGTGTTGGCCCATCCCCGAGAATATAATGGGCAAAGTAGATTGCAGCAAAAACGATGGTAATGTAAAAAGTCATTAACCACCAACTCGGAAGAGGGTTATCCAGCTCCTGAATTCCATCGTATTCATGGTTCGGAATTATTTTTTCTTCTTCTTTTGATTTTTGATCATCCATATTGTTTTTTCTCCTCGCTCAAAGGAAGTTGCTGCATTGTTTTATAAAGTTTTCGATTCGGTTTTCTGGAAATCCAGACGAGCATTCCGCAGAAAAGGGTAAAAAAGATCAATAGCGCGATACAGGTTAAAATCGGCAGATGAAAATGGGATAAAACCTCTTTGATCATTATTGTTCTCCTTCCATTAATTTTTGTCTTGTAGGGACGCACGGCCGTGCGTCCCTACGGTTGAAAGATCCCTCTGTTATTGAGTTTTTCCCATTCGTTGCAGATAACTGATCAAGGCGATGATCTCCTTGTCCGCCAGATTTTTGGGCGCGCCCTGCTGTTCAAGTCCTTGCGCAATTTTATTTGCTTCGAGTTTTGCATCCGCTTCTGAATTTTCCACTTCCTCATCGCTGTAGGGAACCTTCAGCATCTTCATGACTTTCATTTTTTTCTGAAGGATGGAGAAATCGGTTTTTTGAGTTGCGAGCCAAGAGTAAGACGGCATAATCGATTGGGGAGTCACTTCCCGCGGATCGAGCGTATGCCGGTAATGCCAGAGATCGGGATATTTTCCACCGACACGCGCCAGGTCAGGGCCGGTTCTTTTCGATCCCCATTGAAAAGGGTGATCGAAGATCGACTCTTCCGCTTTGGACTGGTTTCCATATCGAAGAACATCGGAAACCATTGGTCGAACTTGTTGGGAATGACAAACGTAGCATCCTTCTCGAATGTAGAGATCACGTCCGGCAAGTTGAAGCGCACTGTAAGGTTTCAGGTTTGCATTCAGTTCAACATATTGATCGGCCAAAAGTGCCGGAGTAATTTCGATGATTGTTCCAACCAAAATAGAGAGGATCACTAGAACGGTAAAGACCGCTGGCAATCCTTCGAGGATACGATGGGTCTTGTCCGGACTATTGAAGATTTCTTCCGGTTTCAGACGTGCAAGAAGAGGGGCTGAGCCGATCTCGATTTTCTGGTCTTTCGGTGCAAGACGAATTGTTTTGAAGATGTTGAAAATCATCAACAAGAAACCGAGGAGATATAAGGTTCCCCCCACTGCCCGAACGTAATAGAGCGGAACGATTTTGATGACCGTTTCAATAAAATCGGGATACATCAGCTTTCCAGAATCATCCACGGCACGCCACATCAACCCTTGGGTAATTCCGGAACTCCACATCGCGACGATGTAAAGAATGATTCCCAAAAGACCGATCCAGAAATGGTTGTTGGCGAGTCGGTTGCTGTAAAGCTTTGTGTTCCAGAGTTTTGGAACGAGATAATAGATTATTCCAGCCGTCAGAAAACCGTTCCATCCCAAGGTTCCGCCATGCACATGCGCGATAATCCAGTCGGTGAAATGTCCCAAAGAATTGATTGATTTGATCGAGAGCAGAGGACCTTCAAAGGTTGCCATTCCGTAAAAGGTAAGGGCGGCCACCATGAATTTGAGGATCGGATCGGTGCGAACCTTGTCCCATGCCCCTCGCAGGGTGAGAAGTCCGTTGATCATTCCGCCCCAGCTCGGTGCCCAGAGCATGACGCTGAAAATGACTCCAAGCGTTTGTGCCCAGTCGGGAAGAACGGAGTAGAGCAAGTGATGCGGTCCGGCCCAGATATAGATGAAGACGAGAGACCAGAAATGGACGATGGAAAGGCGATAGCTGTAAACCGGGCGATTGGCGGCCTTGGGGAGATAGTAATACATCAGTCCGAGAAAGGGGGTGGTGAGAAAAAAGGCGACGGCGTTATGACCATACCACCATTGAACCAGCGCATCTTGCACTCCGGCGTAGATTGGATAACTTTTCAGAAAGCCGACCGGGATTTCAATCGAGTTTACAATGTGAAGAACGGCGACGGTGACAATCGTTGCAATATAGAACCAGATCGCGACGTAGAGATGCCGTTCGCGACGGCGAAAAATGGTTCCGAAAAAATTGACGGCAAAGACGACCCAGATGACGGCAATTGCGATATCGATCGGCCATTCAAGTTCGGCATACTCTTTTCCCATCGTATATCCGAGTGGAAGTGTGAGGGCTGCGGAAACGATGATCAGTTGCCATCCCCAGAAATGGATCTTGCTTAAAAAATCGGAAAACATTCTTGCCTTCAGCAATCTCTGGCTTGAGTGGTAAATTCCGGCGAAGATCGCGTTTCCTCCAAAAGCGAAAATGGCAGCGTTGGTGTGAAGCGGGCGAAGTCTGCCGAACGTCAACCAAGGGAGATTGAAATTGAATTTCCAGTTGGCCAGTTGGAGAGCGATCACAATTCCCAGTAAAAAGGCGACGATTCCCCAGAAGAGAGTGGCGTAGATGAAGTTTTTTACCACTCCGTCGTCGTAGGTATAGGTTTGATTTAAGCGTGAATCGTTTTGATTCATGTTCGGTTTCCTTTCTTTCAGTTTCTTTTGTTTTCTTGATAAAATTTATTTTTGTGATGAATGTATTGTCGTTTGCAATGTAGGGGCGAACCTTGTGTTCGCCCTAAAAACGTTGGCGAAGCTAAAGACATTGGCGATCGCCCACATAATCAGGGCGAACACAAGGTTCGCCCCTACAGAACGTTGTATTTATTTTATTTCTCTTCCTCCAGCAAAATACGGTGGGCTGGGGTTTCCAAGTCGTCGTATTGTCCTTTCGATGCTGACCAGATATAGCCGCCGACAAAAGCGATCACGAGTAGTAGGGCGATCGGAATCAGCAGATAAAGAATGTTCATGGTTTCACCTTTCCGAAACTTCGCAGTTTTTTGGTTCCCAAAACCGAGGAGATAAAAACGGTGAGCGAGCTGAGCGGCATCAGCAGTGCTGCAAAAAGCGGGTTTACCCAGCCAAGCACGGCGCAGAGACCACCGGCAACATTGTAGAAAAGCGAAAAATAAAAATTCCGGTAAATAACTTTGAAGGTTTCTTTGGAGATTTCGATCAGCTCAACCACCGGTGCCACTCCGACCCTGGAGAGATAGACATCGGCTGCCCTCAAGCTGACCTCGGCTCCCTGATGAACGGCAATTCCAACATACGCGGATGAGAGGGCGGAGGCGTCGTTTGCGCCATCCCCCACCATGATTGCTTTGGCAAAGCCCTGAACGAACTCTTTTTTTCTTTCGGGATTTGCTTCCGAGATTCGATCGGAAACAGGAATTTGCAATTCTTTGCCGACTTCATCCACGATCTCTTTCCGGTCTCCCGATAAGATGAAAGGAGAGAGATCGGTTTTTTTCAACTCTTCCACAGCCAATTTTGAATCGGGGCGGATTTTGTCTCCCAATTTTGCACGGGCAACCAAATGATGATCTTTCCAAACCCCGATTTCTGTTTCGAGGGTTGAAAACGAGATGTTTTTGGATCGAAGAGATTTGATTTCGTAAAAATGATTTTCGATTTCTCCGGAAACCCCTTTGCCCAAAACTTCCTGGTAATTTTTCAGCTCCGGAATTGGCTGATTTAGTTTCGGTTTCAAAAATCGGATCAGACTTTTCGCAATCGGATGTTTTGATTTCGATTCCAGGGCAACGACAGCGGCTCGAACCGATCCTCCCTGATTCACCTCTTCGACCCAGTTTAAGACCCCAAAATTTCCCTCGGTGAGAGTGCCGGTCTTGTCTAAGATGACGTTATTTGCCTGATGAATCCGTTCGAGAACCTCGGAGCCTTTGATGAGAATTCCTTCCCTCGCCGTTTTTCCAAGTGTGATGCTGATGGCGAGCGGGGTTGCGAGGGCGAGAGCGCAAGGGCAGGTGACGATGATTAGGGCGAGTGCCCGTGTAAATCCCAAATGAATTGATTGCGGTGCGTAAAACAGAAAGACGAGTGGAGCGACGACGAGAACCAGAAAGATAAACCATTTGGAAAGCCGATCGGCAAAGGCGACGAGAGGTGCTTTTTTGAAATTTCCTGATTCGATTTCTTTCAGTATTTTTCCAAGTCGGGTTTCATTCTTGACCGCCTGAACTTCAATTTCGATTGCATCCCCTTCGTTGGTACATCCTGCATAAACCGGTTCTCCAGGATGAGATCTTTCCGGAACCGATTCTCCGGTTAAAACCGCTGAATTGATGGAGGCCGGTTTTTTCAAGAGAGTTCCATCGACCGGAATCAATTCTCCCTCGCCGACTTGCAGAATATCCCCTTTTTTCAGCGATTCGACAGAAACCTCCTCAAAAATATCCAGTTTCAAATTGAGACGTTTCGCGCGCGAAGGGGAGATGAAATGGAGAAGATGGGAGGAGCTTAAAATCTTTTGCTGCATTCTTCTCAAAAAATATCGGCTGGAAAGAAGCAGAAAAACGAGTGCCGAGAGAGAGTCGAAATAGAGATGCTCGGAATGGGTGATTAAACTGATGAAGCTGGCGATCGATCCGATCCAGATCGCCAAAACGATTGGCAAGTCGATGGAGAGTGATTTTGCCTTCAACGCTCCGAAGGCACTTTTATAAAATGGAATTGCCGAATAAAAAAGCACCGGTAGAAAAATAAAAAAACTGATCCATCGAAAAAGAAATGCCAGCTTTCCACCCGCGCCACCATAAAGCGATACCGCCAGAAGCATGATATTTCCTGTGCAGGCGGCTGCCACTCCCAGTTTGATCAAGTGGGAATGGTTTTCTTTTTTCTGAAGCTTTTCGATCTCTTCTTCTTTCTGGATCGGATGGGGTTGGTATCCGAGCTCGGCCAGTTTTTCTGCCGCTTTGGCGAAAGATCCTTCGGAGTCAATCTGGATCGTCACAATCCCTTTTCCGAGATCGAGTTGGCTTCGCCGAACCCCTTTTACCAACTCTGGAAGTTTTTCGATGAGCCAGAGACAGGCGACGCAATGAATCCCCTCGAGATAAAACTCGATCGTCGAATGATCAGACGAAGAGTTTTTGATAAATTCGGGGTCATCCAGATAATCAAATTTTTCTTTTTTCAGCAGAACCGGTTTGGGGGATCGAATCGAGAGGCTTTCTTTTTTCAGTTCGTAATAGTGGGAAAGGCCGGTTTCGTTGAGGATGTTATAGACGGTCTCACAGCCAATGCAGCAAAATAAAGGCTCCTCTGAGATATTTTTGGAATACCCATCCACGATAGTTCCACAGTGAATGCAGACCCGAGGGGATACCGTGTGCTGGAGATTTGATGTTTTTCCCATTCTTTCCGAGTTTTAGCAGCAGAAATCTTTGGGAAATATGATTTAGATCAGGTTTCGAAACCTATTTTCCAAAAGCCTAATCTCTCCGGTTGGGTCGTCGATTTCTCGATTGAGAGTTTCGCGAAAAAGGCTGTTCTCTTCTTTGGGAAGGTTGTTCTCTTCTGTGAGAATGAGGGGATGGGCTCGATTTCGGAGGCGGAGCTTTTTTGTAATCAAAATCGGGCAGCGTGACTCGGGGAAGAGAAAGTTTTAAAACCCTTTCAATGCTTCTGACCAAATGCTCTTCGTCGCGAGCCATTAAGGTGAAAGCATCGCCGGTGGTGTCTTTCCGGGCGGTTCGACCAATTCTATGAACATAGGTTTGAGGGGTTGCCGGCATGTCAAAATTGATGACATGCGTGATGTCGTTGACATCAATTCCGCGTGCCGCGATATCGGTTGCGACCAGAATTTGCGATTGTCTTCGGCGGAAAAGATTCAGTGCGTTCAATCTTTGATTTTGGCTTCGATCTCCATGAAGAATCGAAACTCTAATCCCCTCACGTTCGAGTCTTCTCGACAATCGATCGGCAGAGTTTTTGGTTCGGGTAAAAACGATCACCGAATCAAATCCTTGTCCCTGGAGAATTTCCAACAGAAGATCGGTTTTAAGGTGATGAGGGACCGGATAAACGGCATGCCTGATTCCTGCAGCGGCCGAGGTGTGTTGACCAATCTGAATCGTCATCGGATTGATCAGAATCTTGTGGATCAGCGAAGAAATTTCATTTGTCAGGGTTGCGGAAAAAACAAGACTTTGTCGTTTGGTTGGGAGTGTCCGAATGATGCGTTGAATATCGGGCAGAAATCCCATGTCGAGCATTTGATCGACTTCATCCAAAACCAGAACTTCAATTTGGGAAAGATTCAAAGTTCCCGACTGGATATGATCGAGTAAACGTCCCGGAGTTGCTGAAATAATATCGACTCCACGGGCCAAGGTCTGGATCTGGGGGCGCATCGGCATTCCACCGAAAATAGCGGTTCCGCGAAGGGTGACAAACTGGGAGAGCGCTTTCAAATGATCCATCGATTGTAGGGCAAGCTCTCGGGTCGGAGCCAATATCAGGGCCCGAGGATTTTTCTGTTTTGGTTTCTGGAGCAGTTTGTGAAGAATCGGCAAAACGAAGGCGGCGGTTTTTCCGGTTCCGGTTTGCGCGCAGCCGATGAGATCGCGTCCCTCCAAAATCGCAGGAATCGCTTTTTCCTGGATGGGAGTCGGGCGAAGAAAGCCCAGATGATGGATTCCTTTTAAGAGTTGGGGATGAAGTTTGAGTTCGTCGAAGGTAAAAGTTGAATTGGATTCGGTCATAAAATAGTGATCGGTTATGGGTGAGGAAATCGAGAAGACAGAAATCAGGAGTCAGAAATCAGAAGAATAAGACTTTTATTCTGTTTCCTGATTTCTGTTTCCTGTCTCCTGCATTCTCATAACTCATTCCCCGTAACTTTCTTTAATTGCTCTTCATACTGTCGAGCTTCTTGTTGTCTTCTCCAGAGCAGAGCATATTCTCCGTTCTTTTGAAGAAATTTGTGATGGTTTTCTTTTCTACAAAATTTCCATTTTTTAAAACCAGAAATTCATCTGCACCCATAATCATGGAGAGAAGATGGGCAATCACGAGAGTGGTTGGTTTTTAGAAATTTCCCGAAGAGATTCTAAAATCGGTTGTTTAGTCTGTGAGTCGAGCACCCAAGGGTCTCGTCAAAAAGCAGAATCGATCGGTTTATGAAGAACTGTTGGTTCCATTGCGACCCGCTATTTTTCGCCCCCTGAAATTATCAGGTCTGGTTCTCCTAGCATTGTTGATCCCTGATGGGAAGGGGTTTTATGAAATAGATCTCTTGCGTAAATCATCCAAAGTGACCCTTCGACCCGCTTCGCGGAAGCTTCAGCGAGGCGAGCAAGCTCAGGGTGTCCCAATTGGGAAAAAGTGGGACATGGTGAGCGTAGTCGAACCATCCATTTGGATTTACGCAAGAGATCTAATGAACTGTTTTGCCCTCTTCGAAAGATTCCAAAACCCTTTTTTGGTGGAGCCGGGATTTGAAGGTATCCCCCCGTTTTAACTGTCTAATCTCTTGTATTTCCCGATCTCTGGAAATCTCCAGTTCCAGATGCAAACAACGAGGATCGTGCCGAGCCCGCCGATGACGACCGCAGGAACGGTTCCAAAGAGGCGGGCGGTTAATCCCGACTCAAATTCTCCCAATTCATTGGAGGCACCGATAAAGACCGAGTTGACGGCACTGACCCGTCCACGCATTTCCGGAGGGGTTTTCGTCTGGACCAAAACCCCGCGAATAATGACGCTAATCATGTCGGAAGCGCCGAGAACGAAAAGAGAGAAGAGTGACAGATAGAAGTTTTTTGAAAGCCCAAAGACAATGGTGGCGGCTCCAAAAATCGCGACCGCGATTAACATCGTTTTTCCCGCTTTTTTGAACGGGGGGAGATGGGCAAGCAAAATCGCCATGAGCGCTGCTCCGAGTGGGGGAGCGGCGCGCAGAATTCCGAGTCCTCCCGCACCGATTTTTAATATGTCATTGGCAAAGATCGGCATTAACGCAACGGCTCCACCCAAAAGAACGGCGAAGAGATCGAGGGAGATGATTCCCAAAATGATTCTTTTTTGAAAAACATATTTGAGACCGGCAAAAACGGTTTCAAGGGAAAACCTGTTTTTTTCAAGATGCCTGCTTTCGGTTTTTATTTTCGACACGAGCCAGATGGAAACGAGACGGATCAGGGCAACAACGACTAAAACGTCGATTGCTTTTCCTCCCCAGGCATAAAGTCCACCCCCCATCGCAGGGCCGAGAACAAAGGCGATATACATGCAGGAAGAATTCCAGGTGACTGCATTGCTGAAATGCTCGGTGGCGACGAGATCGGTGACAATCGTCTGGCTGGCTGGGCCTTCGAAGGCGTAGCTGGTTCCGATTAAAAATAGAACGGAGTAAATAATCCAGAGAGAATTGAACTGGAAAAACAGTAGGCCGATCAGAAGAAAGGCGGCAAAGCATTGAACCAGGCGACAGATGAAAATGATTTTTTTGCGATCGTAGCGGTCGGCGGTGTGCCCGGCGAAAAGGGTGAAGCTGAATTTGGGGAAGAAGAGGGAAAGCCCGATATATCCGAGTGCGAGCGGATTATGGGTCAGCTCATAAATATATTGCGAGATTGCGACAACCAGCATCTGATGCGAACACAAGGTCAGAAAACGGGCGAGAATGTGAAAGCGGAAATCGCGGTAACGAAAGGCAATACGGGGATGTTGAGACGGTTCGGAAAATGAGTTCATCTATAAAATAAGGGAGTAACGATTTTAAATCGTTACTCCGTCAGAAATTCGAAAACTAAAGTTTTAAATAAAGAACTCCCGCAGCGGTTGTTTTTAAAGTTCCACTCACATTGGGTGCGAGAGAAATTACGTTATTTTGTACGTTTAAAATATAAGAGCTATTGGGAGGTAGATTGCTTACCAAAACCTTCAGGCTTGAGCTGTTGGGAACCTTGAACTGGAGATCACCCGAAATCGGTTGATCCGAAAGATTGTTTGAAAAAATAACGGCAAAGCGTTCGGTTTGATTTTCGAGAAAAACACCATTGGCATCTCCTTGGGTAATTTCTATTCCTTGAGTGAGGCGGCTGGCATTAAATGAATTCTGTTCTGTGGAAGAAGCATCGAAAACGGTCAGAGAGATCGGTTTTGGAATGGATGATTTGATTTGTAAATGACTGATTTGTTGAATGTTAAACGGGTCTTCGATCGTTTTTTTCGTATCAGGACTGCTGACTGGAAACAGGGAGCTTACTTTTCCGATAAATGTATTATTCTGGTTGCTCGTGAGTGTGAACGTATCATTCGGACCGGTTTTAATATGGGCAGGATTTGCCGCCAGATAGAAGCTGAGCCACTGAACTCCTTGAGCTTGTGTCCGGTCAAACAGGATAAAAAGATTCGGTCTTAGATAAACGAGTTCACGAGTCCAATGAGACACCGGCTTGAAAACATCTGTTCCATACATTTCTTCGAGGCTAGAACCAGTAGCGATTACATAATCATCACCCTCTTCAAATCTTGAAATGGCAGTTTTGACTTTGTTTGGATCTTTTGTGTTTTGACCAGAAGGAGAAGTGTCGGCATAAAAAATATTATAAAGAGTTCTGGTTTTAGGGTCGTGAAAATTATTCTCATAAATGGCTGTTCCGATACTGATTGGTTTTCCATTTTTATCCAAGATAGGGTTTTTGTTTGCATCTAAAATTGGAGTTGAATTTGGAGCAAAGCGAGTCAAGGCGGCTGGAGCGTTCACCAAAAACTGCTCACCCCCTTTGACAATGGCGAGACTCCCCTGGTCAAAATATTGTTCGCCCGACCAGCCGACATTCGTATATCCTCCAGAAACAAATGATCCCCAAACGGCATTTTTTTCCCACGAAGAGCGGATGGCGAGTGCATTCATTCCGGGTGCCAGATACGATTTTGGCAAATTCGATTGGTAGTCTTTTTCTGAAAAATTTTCATTCCAGAAAAGGAAACTGATCCAGGATTCAGTTTGATTGGGAAAAAGAGTCCTCACCGCTTTGGTATAGGAATGAAAAACCGGTGAAAAATCGTCGTTCCAATCGGTTAAAACAGAACTGAGAAAAGTGAGAATATAGACAGGGTTTCTCGACGAGTTGTTATCTTCTTGATGCTGATGCGTTCCGCGATCATCCATCGTCAAAAGATTGGGCCAGCTGAAATGGGTCAGGTTTTTTGCCTGATCGAGCGGAAAAAGAAACGCCTTGTCTTTATTTCGGATGAGATCGACTTCCAAAGCAGTTCTTGAGGCAAGGGTTGGGAGAATCATGTTGAAAGTTGCCAGTGGACCATATCCCCATCCTTCAGGCCATCCCCCACCCACGAGGAAAGTTGAAAAATACTTCTGGACTTTGCCTAGGTGATCATTCTGATAAAAATCATTCCAGATTTCATCCGCACGCGGGTTTTCTCCGCGAGTGGCGAGAGGGATCAATCCTTTGGCTGCGTAATAACCGGCATAATAATTGCCAATCGGATTCTGTACATTCCACTGCTCTCCATTTTTGAACATCGCATCGATCCAGCGATTGAGGGCGGTGTAAATTCTGGTTTTATCTTCCGCGGTGAGATAAGTGTAGAGCCAATCGTAGCCGATCGACATCCCGACTCCGGCAAAACGAATGCCATAGCCGGCATCTTGTTTGGGATTTTTGGCAGGATCGGCATAAAAATCAATAAACTCTTTTGCCTTTTTTGCGTAAATTTCAGCTTCGGTTTTATCGGTTGGCAACAATATCTGATAACAGAGAGCAAGAGAATACAAGGGAGTGGGAGGTTCATAAAAACCTACCGTAGAAGGTTCTCCCAAGAATTGATCACAATCACTTTTTAGCTTTATCCAATCTGCTGAATTACTTTTTGCTTTTTGTCTCAGAGCTTCCAATTTGTCTTTTGTCAGGATGATTCTTGGGTGCTCGCTGGAGAGAAAGTTTAAGTCTGGAGTGTTTCCACCAGGTGTTGCTATTCCAGGTTGGGCTGGATTCGCACTTCCTCCCGATCCCCCTCCGCAGTGAAAAAGGGAAAGTGGGAAAGTGATCGCCAAAATGAGTTGAAAGAGAAGTTTTTGATAAGATTGCATGAAATCTCCTGGAAAAGCGAATGAATGAAAAAGACGGCAAACTATAGTAGAGTCGGTATTTTAGCAGGATAGTCATTTCCCTGGATTGAAATCAATCCCAAATTTTGAAAGTTTGACAATCGCGATGAGGATTGTTAGCGAAAGTTCTATGCTGAACAAAACAAACCTTAAACTTGCCCATAGCCCCGATCCTGATGATGCCTTTATGTTCTGGGCCTTGGCGAAGAACAAGATCGATTCTCCCTATCAGTTTGAGCATATTTTATCCGACATCCAAACCTTGAATGAAAAAGCAAAAGAGGGGGTTTATGAAATCACCGCGATTTCCTTTCATGCCTACCCTTCTGTGGCAGATCGTTATGCCCTGATGTCTTGCGGATCGAGTATGGGGGAAAATTATGGCCCTATGGTGATCGCCCGAGAAGAGAGAAAAGGGCGTTCTCTCTCCGATGTCACGATTGCGATCCCCGGAAAAATGACGACCGCTTATTTGGCACTTCAGCTTTACGAACCGAATTTGAAAACGGTGGTAGTTCCTTTTGATCAGATTATTGAGGTGGTTGCTTCCGGCGAAGTCGATGCCGGTTTGATTATCCATGAAGGTCAACTCACTTACCAAAAAGCGGGTCTTTCCAAATGGATTGATCTCGGTGAATGGTGGTTTGAGAAATATCAGCTTCCGCTTCCGCTCGGTGGAAATGTCATCCGACGGGATTTGGGAATGCCGGCGATGAAAGAGATTTCAAAAATCCTCCGAAAAAGTATCCAGCTTGGTCTTGAAAATCGGAAAGAAGCGGTCGATTACGCGCTGCAATTTGGAAGAGGGCTGGATCAAAAATTAGCTGATCGATTTATTGGAATGTATGTGAATGATCTGACCGTTGATTATGGCGAGAAAGGGAAGAGGGCGCTTCATCTGCTTTTTGAAGAGGCGGCCAGAAAGAAATTGCTTCCGCCGATTGAGATTGATTTTGTGGATTAAAGAAATGAC
>CAZSRQ010000019.1:0-25755 GCA_964609335.1 uncultured Pseudomonadota bacterium | reverse complement strand
ACAATGCTCAAAACAACCAACTGATTTTATTCAACTATTAACCGGACAGTAGTGATAATTTTTATTATTAAAACCACCTAAAATAGGTTTTTAATTTCTGTCATTCCCGCAGGCTTTTGGGCGGGAATCCCCTCATCCAATTGTTGAGTAGGGGGATCCCCGATAAAAACATTCGGGGATGACAACATTTTTTGGGAACGAATGGTTAAATATTTCTAATGATTTTATTTATTTTCCGTCAAAATGCCAATGAGTTTTGTTGTACCCTCCAATATTTTGGGAGAAAAAATTGTTGAATCACTCAAGCTCCATTGATTTCGAAGAAGATTTCAAGGAAGAGGATTTTTCCGAAAAAACTTCTGATAAATCTTACCGCGAGATTCATCTGGAATTGTCTGATTTGGCAAAGGCGAATCCCCTGATTTATTGGGTAGATCTGCTTTTAAGCACTTTTATAGGATGGGGTTCTTTTGTTTTTGTCATCCGAGGCGATCAAAGTCTACTAGTCACTCTCTTCTTATTCACGATTACCATTTTTGCCCTTTATCGTTCGACTCTCTTTATTCACGAAATTGCCCATTTGAAAAAAGGGGCAGTTCCCGGTTTTCAAATTGCCTGGAATCTGCTGGTTGGAATTCCCCTGTTGATTCCTTCGTTCTTCTACACCGGCGTTCATCTTTATCATCATCGTCGGGCAGTCTATGGAACGGCAGAAGATCCTGAATATCTCCCTTTGGCGCATCAAGGTTTTTGGCAGGTGATTTCTTTTCTCCTGATTCCTTTGCTTGCTCCGATCGGATTGATTTTTCGATTTTTTATTTTGGCTCCGTTATCGATTGTCAGCTCTAAGGTCTATCGATTCACTGTCGCCAAATGTTCGACCCTCGGAATCAATCCGGCCTTTTCCAGATCTGCTCCCCAGGGAAAAGAGAGAAAAAGCTGGATTCTGTTAGAAATCGCCTGTTTCCTCTGGATCAGTGTTCTTTTTGTTTCGATCGATGCAGGTTTTTTTTCCTGGAAAGTATTGGCTTTTGGAGTGCTCACCGGATCTCTCATCGGTTTTATCAACCAGCTTCGAACGTTGGTTGCGCATCGTTTTCAAAATGAGGGAGTTCAATTGACTGTTGAAGAACAGCTTCTCGATTCAGTCAACTTTCCCAACGGTTTACTGGCTGGATTTTGGGCACCGCTCGGCCTGCGTTATCATGCGCTTCATCACTATTTTCCGAGTTTTCCCTATCATTCCCTCAAAAAAGCGCATGAAAGATTGTTGAAGATGCTTCCTTCTTGTCATGAATATGGCCAGGTAAATGAGACCGGTTTTTTAAATGCGTTAAAAAGTATGTTTGGAGGTAAAAGTTGAAACAGAAAAACGGTTTGGGTTTTTATCTTCTCCCCCGTTTCATCGCTTTCTCCATATCCCGATCGGTTTCGCGTCTTTTGATCGTTTCCCGTTTATCGTAAATTTTCTTCCCTTTGGCGACTCCGAGCTCGACTTTTGCTTTTCCTTTTTTGAAATAAAGTTTGAGCGGGATGATTGTTAATCCCTTTTCCTGGGTTTTGACGACCAGTTTCGTGATTTCACTTCGATGGAGAAGCAGCTTTCGACTTCGCATCGGTTCGTGATTAAATGGACCTGAGTTTTTGTAGGGATTGATATGACAGTTGTAGAGAAAAACCTCGTTATGATGAATCATCGCATAAGAATCGGCGAGATTCGCTTTTCCTTCGCGAAGCGATTTTACCTCGCTTCCGAGGAGTGACAAACCTGCCTCAAGTTTTTCCAGAATTTCGTAATGGAAATGCGCTTTGCGATTGGTTGCAATGATTTTTTCACCCTCGGCCATAATTTTACTTTAGAAAGTTGAAAGGAGAAGTGTCAATGTTGATTTCGGGACATGGTGAGCTTGTCGAAGCATGTCCCATTGGATCTCAATAAGAATTTATCCTTTATTCAAGGCAAGCTCTTTCGTGCGGATTCTTAAAACCGATCCGGGGCGAATGGAAGATTTTTTATTCAATCGATTGGTTTTGAGGATGTCATCGGGAGAAACGTCATATCTTCTCGCAATTTTAGATAAAGTATCTCCATGCCGAACTTTATAATTGACGATTTTTACCAAATTCTTTTTCGCTATTTTTTTGGTTTCTTTTTCAATGCGAGAAGCAATTTCTTTTCCGGCTGGAGTTGATCTTATTTTTTCACTATCCCCCAATTTGATTGTTATTTTTTGATTGGCGAGCAGATTCTTTTTCCCTTTTAGTTTATTCCATTCTCTTAAATCGCTGACACTCACCTCATATTTTTTTGCAATACTGGTTAAGCTTTCTCCTCGTTTGACTTGATGATAAATCGTTTTGGCCTGGGCCACTTTTGTTTGAGTGGCGACCGAATTGTTTTCTGTTTTTTCAGAAGAGTCGACAAGCTCGCTTAAATCTTTCGTCGAGATTTCAATCCCTTTCAGCGATTTTTTAATCTGCGCATCGATATCGCTTCCTGCTTTATCAACCGCATTGTCCGCTAATTCAATGGATCCTGAAGAGGTTTTCTCCTCTTTCGCCCTGTTTTCTTCGAAGGGAGGATGGTTTTCGCTTTCAGTTGCCGATTCGAATTGTGGATCAGCGGCTGCGATGACCATTTTTTCAACCTTATCTGAGGCAATAAAATCATTGGTTGCCGTTTTTGAAACGGCAGAATTTTCTTTCCAGGCAACCTGCATTTCTCCATCAGAACCTAAGTGGTCAACTCCAGGTAATTTCTTTTCCTCTGTTTTCTTTTTGGAGTTCTTGTCAGATTTGATTCTTTCGGGTCTTTCCGCAATCAGATCAATAAGACTATTTCCTTTGGTCGATGGAAGATAAGCCGAAGCAACAGAGAATTCAGGCGCAGATTCATAGGTTTTGGGAATTAAAATCGCTGTCCCTTTCGAAACACTTTTTTTGGAAGCCAGGCTCGGATTTGCATTAAACAGAGTGGCAATCGTCACTCCATGAGTTCTGGCGATATTGCGAACCGGTTCGGAATGATCCGCCACATAGCGAACATTTTGGAGCCGCTCAGCGGGCGAAAGTTTTGCATATTTCATTTCAAAGCTTTTCGCTGTAACCCGTGGAAGTTTCAGTTCATATTGTGGATGATTGAGCGGAGTCATATTTCGGATCAATTCAGGATTCAGCAAACGAACCAAATCTACTTCCACTCCGGCACAACTGGCAATCGTCTGAAAATCGGTGGGCGAAGAAACTTTTACTTTTTCTGTCGCAATCGGATCCTGAAAATTAATCTCTTTGAAACCGTATTTTTCGGGGGATTTTCCAATAATCGCCGCCGCCAAAATTTTGTGAACGTAATCTTTGGTTTCCTGTCTTAGATATCGGGAAGAGGCCAGATCCCAAAAATTTCTTGAACCGGTTGCTTCAATTGCTCTTCTCACTTTTCCCGCACCGGCATTGTAGGCGGCGAAGGCGAGATACCAATCCCCGAAATCTTCGTATAAATCTTTCAGATGTCTTGCTGCAGCCAGAGTCGCTTTTTCTGGATCTCTTCTTTCGTCAACCCAATAATCAGAATCTAAACCGTATAATCGTCCGGTCGATCGGATAAATTGCCATAATCCGGAAGCAGCAGCCGTTGAATAGGCATGGGTATTAAAACCGCTTTCAATCATTGAAAGAAAAATAATATCTCTCGGAAGACCATATTCTTTGAGTGTTTTCAGTTGGGTTGGAACGAATCGGGTAGAGCGAGCCAGCCACCGAGCGTAATGTTTTCGGCCACTTCCATTGGTAAAATAATCCACCCAGGCATCCACGCGACTATTACTAGTCATCGGAATATCAAATTTTACCCCTGAGAGAGAATGCGAACCGGTTTGAACAGTATATTTTTTGAGTGAAGAATTTCTTTTATTCGAGAGTTTCGAATAGATCAGATCTTCAATGGCATCTTGGCTGGCAGGATCTCCATTTAAATCGGTATAGACATATTTTTTATGGGAGTTTTTACTCGCGGTTTTCGGAGGAGGGGTTGAACCACATCCTGCCAAAAGCAGAAAAACGGCTAAAATGAACAGAATTTTTTTCTTCACTGGAACCTCTTTTAACAACGGTTATGAGTTATGAGTCAGGGGTTTAGGGGTAAAATCTAATTATGTTAACGAATGAAAATATATGGATTTAGTTCCATTCAAAAGTATAGTCACAGCTATCAAAGAGTGTCAAACAATTTGGCTTCCAAAGGCCGTTTTTATAGGGTTGTTTAGTGGTTGTTATGATTGACAAAAAGCTGTAACGCTTGCTTTTTTTATAAAATTTTAAACTTTTTTAACCCAAGGTGAAAAAAATGAGTCCTCTTTTAGGTGCCCATATGTCGATTGCCGGCGGGGTTGAATTTGCCCCGATTCAGGGTGGAAAAGTCGGTTGTGAAATCATCCAGCTTTTTACCAAGAACTCCAACCAGTGGGATTCAAAACCGCTCACCGAAACGCAGATCAGTCTCTTCAAAGAGAATATGCAGAAAAACAAGATTCAGCTTGCGTTTGCGCATGACTCTTACCTGATCAATCTTGCCTCTCCCGATGAGGTTCTCCATAAAAAATCACTGAATGCCTTTATCCACGAGCTGCAAAGAGCAGAGCAACTCGGTTTGATGGCACTCGTTTTTCACCCAGGATCCCACGTCGGAAAAGGGGAAGAGTATGCCCTTCAAAGAATCGCCGATTCAGTGAATCTGGCGCATCAACAAACTCTTGAATTTAAAGTTCTCACCTGTTTTGAAAATGCCGCTGGACAAGGATCCAACGTCGGTCATCGTTTTGAGCATCTGGCCAAACTGATCGAGTTGGTGGAAGATAAAAAACGAATCGGGGTCTGCTTCGATACTCAACATGCCTTTGCCGCAGGATACGATTTGAGATCCGAAGAATCTTACGCAAAAGTCTGGAAAGAATTTGATCAAATCATCGGAATCGAATGGCTCAAATGTTTTCACTTGAACGATTCGAAAAAAGAGTTGGGATCACGAGTCGATCGCCATGAGCATATCGGAAAAGGGGCGATTGGGCTGACCGCATTTCGTTGTTTGGTGAATGATCCTAGGTTTCGGGATCTTCCGATGTCGCTGGAGACGCCGAAAGAGGCTGATTTGAAGGAGGATGTGGAGAATTTGGCAACGTTGAGAGGATTGATGAAAAAATAAAGAGTAAATTTTTTTACTCTTTATTTTTTGAATTATTTATTTTGTGTTACGCGATCAAGTTGTCTGCTTTTCCAATCGAAAAGTCCCTCCGACTTTGTAACCTAATGTGAATGGAGACTCTTTTTTGAGAACCGTTTCAGTAAATAACGTTTCTTTTTTACCTCTTAGTATTCCTGAAAGGAGTCCCATTTTATCGATTTCTCGCATTTGTGCTTTTGTCAGAAGAACTACAACAGCTCTTTTGCCATTGGGATCATCCTGAGCGGTTTGCGCGACCATTGGAAAATACCCCTTCTTGATTTTTCCTTTCTCAGCGGCCGTTTTATATAAGTCATAATCCATTACTGGAACCGACTCATATGCCAAGCTTTTATCTATTCCATTGATTCTATAAGTGAGAGCGAAAGATTTTGTAAAAGCTCGATTCCAGGTTGAAACCTCTGAATCCGGAACAAGCCAAGGGGATTCTCTGAGAAATGGGACTACTCGAGCTAAAGGGGTTGCTAGTAGTGCTGAAGTTGAGGCTACTCTCTCTTCTTGAGGTTTTTTAGGATTGCCCTCAAATAATTTTAAAGTGCCTCGCGTAACATACTGTTGTCGACCTTCATCGGAATTTGTAATCCGCTTTTTCGTAAATATACTGTCAGGCCCATCTTCTTTAGAAAGAATACGGACGCCCAGTGCCATTTTATCCATTTGATACATTTGCTCTTTTGTTAGAAGAAAAACGAGAACTCTTCTGCCCGGAGTTCCTACTGGAGCTGTTTCAGCAGCAACCGCAAAATATTTATCCCCAATTTGATCAGCCATTCTTGCATAGAGATTAGGCTCTAAACCTGGAATATTAGAGTAAGAAATTGTTTTGTCGATTTCTACAAATGTTTTGTTTGGGTTTCTAACTCTCACTCGAAAAGTAAGAGTCAAAGGTTTATCAAAACTATGAATCCACGATTCAGGATCTGGAGTGGTGGTTTTTGAAGTCTCCTTGAGTCCCAAAAGAAATATATCTGCAGATTCGGCACTTATCACTTCTTGTCCTTTGGGAAGTCTTTTGCCATAAGCTTTAGCGAGTTTTTCATTTTCTTTGAGAGCGTTATTAAGGGTGCCGAATGTTTTGGGATTCATTAAAAAGGTGGTTGTTGTAAAACTTCTTGAGTCAGGTTTGAAATAGCTAACAGTATATTGAAAAAAATCGTTCGGATTTTTTTCTGCTATTTCTCTTGTAAATTTCCCTTCTTTTTCAATGGGGACTGAACAAGTAATTATAGATTGATTGAATTCACCACATGGTATTTTTAATTCCATTTTCTTTCTCCTGTCTGTCTGTTTTAAGAAAAATTTCTGATAACAGAATGACAGCAAATGCTGTGCCATTAAGCGTTTTATGTTTGTTAGACAGGAAAAGCAGTATTAACAGCTATTTGCAGGAGTATGAAAAACTATATTTCTTTAAAAGCCTTGATGGGTCTGAATTATAGGGGGGTATAGTCCAAATATTTTATATAAAATGGGTAGCGCATACCCCGTATGAGTTTGCTGTCGGTTTATTTTTGAACGAGTTTGGAATTGTGTGTGTGGTCGGCTTCAAAACAATAAGGTAAAAAGGAAGAGGATGCAGAAACTGTTTTCACAGTTAGCTGGCTAGCCAAGTGCCAGGGGGTAGGGGCAATCAAACATTGGGATGAAACAGAGTGATCAATACACTCAACTCTGTCACTGCAAGGCCGGAGATTTAAGAAAAATGCTGATAAGCCTCTTCCTTTACCCTATGGTTATGAATCAATAAATTCTGGCCTTGGTTATCGGCATCTCTCTAAAATTAGTTGCGAATTATTTTTCAGAATTCTAGAAGCAGAGGGAAAATAGTGAGTTTGGGAGATCGTGCTTTTTCCCATACTCAATAATTGGACCAGGGGGATTCCTGCCCAAAAGATTGCAGGAATGACAACTCAATTTAAAACTGTTTATCTTGTTTTGCGCTTTCCATTAGGAGCTTTTCATGTCGAAAAAAATAAATAAATATAGTTCACAGATCACCCAAAACCGCGATCAGCCTGCTTCCCAGGCGATGCTTTATGGGATTGGTTTGACGGAAGAAGATCTGGCAAAGCCATTTGTCGGCATCGCCAGTACCGGTTATGAGGGAAATACCTGCAACATGCATCTGAATGATTTGGCCAAGCTTGTAAAACAGGGAATTCAAAAATCGAATCTGGTGGGGCTGATTTTTCATACAATCGGAGTGAGTGACGGAATCTCGATGGGAACGGCCGGCATGAATTTTTCGCTTCAATCCCGTGATCTGATTGCCGATTCGATTGAAACGGTGATGTCAGCGCATTGGTATGATGCGAATGTTTCCGTCGTCGGATGCGACAAGAATATGCCCGGTTCTGTGATTGCGATGGGACGGCTCAATCGTCCAAGCATGATGGTTTATGGAGGAACCATTAGCCCCGGTCATTTCCATAATAAAGTCCTCGATATTGTTTCTGCCTTTGAGGGGTTGGGAGAATATCAGGCTGGAAAAATCGATGAGAAAGAGCTCAAAGGGGTGTTGCAACATGCCTGTCCTGGTGCCGGTGCCTGTGGTGGAATGTATACCGCGAATACGATGGCTTCGGCGATTGAAACGCTGGGGATGAGCCTTCCCTATAGTTCCTCCTATCCTGCCACCAGCAAAGAAAAGCTGGACGAGTGTTTGAAGGTTGGAGCGGCGATCCGAAACCTTTTGGAGCACGATATCAAGCCGCGCGATATCATGACCCGGAAAGCGTTTGAAAATGCGATCACCCTCGTGATGGCGCTCGGAGGATCTACCAATGCGGTTCTCCACCTGATTGCGATGGCAAAGTCGGTGGATGTAGCGTTGACGATCGATGATTTCCAGAAGATCAGCGACAAAACGCCGTTTATCGCCGATCTCAAACCAAGCGGAAAATATGTGATGGAAGATCTTTGCAAGGTCGGCGGAGTTCCGGCGGTTCAAAAACTTTTGTTGAAAGAAGGCTTACTCCATGGAGATTGCCTGACGGTGACCGGAAAAACTTTGGCGGAAAATCTGGAAAGTCTGCCTAATTTGTCTGCCGGACAAAAAGTGATTGTTCCTCTCCAAACCCCGATCAAGAAAACCGGACATCTCCAGATTCTCTATGGGAATATTGCCAGCGAAGGATCGGTTGCAAAAATTACCGGAAAAGAAGGAACAATATTCACCGGAAAAGCCAAGGTCTTTGACAGTGAAGAAGAGGCAATCCTCGCACTCGAAAACAAAAAAATCCAAAAAGGGGATGTGATTGTAATTCGCTATGAAGGGCCAAAAGGGGGGCCGGGAATGAGCGAGATGTTGAAGGTAACCGCGGTGGTAATGGGGGCAGGATTGGGAAAAGAGGTCGCGCTGATTACCGATGGACGGTTTTCCGGCGGCACACACGGGTTTGTCGTGGGTCATATCACTCCGGAAGCTCAATTGGGTGGCGTGATTGCAATCATCCAAGACGGCGATGAAATTACCATCGATGCAGAAAAAAAGGTTTTGAATTTGAATATCCCCCAAGCCGAGATCGATGCCCGCTTGAGAAGCTGGAAAGCTCCGGCGTTGAAAGTCACGAAAGGAACCCTCTACAAATATATTAAAACGGTTTCTACAGCATCGAATGGCTGTGTGACGGATGGATGATGAAAGTCGATCTTCATACCCATACGACCGCCTCCGATGGAATTTTTTCCCCTTCTCAACTGGTTGAACTGGCTGTGAAGAAAAAGCTGACTCATTTGAGTGTTACCGATCATGATACCGTCGCTGCCCTTTCAGAAATTGAAAAATTGACCGCAGAAAAGGGGATTGATTTTATTCCCGGTATCGAGATTTCCTGTTCTTGCGAAGGGGAAGAGATTCATCTCCTTGCTTATCATATTCAATATCAGGATCCCGATTTTTTGAATTTTTTAAGCCAATTTTCCGAAGATCGTTTTTCTAGACTCACAAAAATGATTGAGAAGTTGAATGAGTTGAATGTAAAAATTTCTTTTGAAGATCTGAAACCGTATCTCAAAAATGAGATTTCTCCCGGAAGGCCGCATTTGGCGCAGGCACTTGTCCGGCTTGGATATGTGGCGAATCTGAGAGAGGCATTTCACTTTTATCTCGATCGCGGAAAGCCGGCATATATTTCCAGAAAAACGATGGAGGCAAGTGAGGTAATCTCAGAGTTGTCTAAAAATGGAGCGGTTCCGGTTTTGGCGCATCCGGGATTGATTCGAAATTTTGAATCTGTTTTTCAAAAATTATTGGAATCAAAACTTTCCGGGATTGAGGTTTATCATCCAAGTCATTCAAAGCAGCAAAAAGATCGGTTTTTGAAATTGGCAATAGAAAATAATTTGATTATAACGGGTGGTTCTGATTTTCATGGAATTGAGAAAAATAAAAAGGCGTTGGGCTCAGTTTCGGTTCCGGAAGAGGCAGTTTTAAAATTGAAACAGGCGGCAGAGCAAATTAGAAAATCATCGAATCTATGACTTCTTTATTCCCTTTGCGTAAAACTGTTTTGGCAGCACTGCTCGGGATTCTCTTTGTCATCGGCTTCGGCCCCATCCTCATTCAAACCACAACGATTTGTTCCTTTGATCAGAAGCTCTATGAGCAGGCCCAATTTTCTCCCCATTCCCCCCTTATCAAAACGATGAAGGTGGTGACCCATCTGGGAGATGGAGAAACCTTTTTTGCTTTTGCGATTCTTTTTTGTCTCGGTGCCTTTTTTTATCTCGGCCCAAAACCGTTTTTCTTTACCTTTTCTGGATTTTTGTTGGTTCGAATCATCACCTGGGTTCTGAAAGAATCGGTTGAAAGAGTTCGACCGGTTTCTTCGATCAGTTGGGCCTCCGGATTCAGTTTTCCATCGGGACAAGCAACAAATATTGCTTTTTTATCGGTTATTCTTTATTGGTTTCTGGAAAAGAAAATTGCCGATTCCCAAAAAAGAAAATGGTTTTTTTTGTTTCTTTGTATACTAGTGATAGCTGTTGGAGCTTCCCGTATTTTACTCGAAGTTCACTGGTTCTCTGATGTCGTCGCTGGTTATATTTTAGGGTTTTCTTTGGGAATTATAATGAAAGAGTGGGGATTGAGAAGAAAAAACGTTTGGGGTTAGGGGTCGGGAGTTAGGAGTTTGTGATGTTTTATTTCTTCACCCCGAACTCCTAACTCCCGACCCCTAACCAATTGTAACTAATCATGCGCCTTAAAAAAGAACAAATTCAAAAAATAGCTGAACTGGTTTTAAAAGGGTTCAAAGAAAAGAAACTGGCGACTTTCAAGGTTTCAGAAGAGAAGATATTGAGTCGAATCCAGGAGATCATCATAAAAGATTTGAGAGTAGAGTCTGATTTGGATGAAGAAGTAAAAACGATGATGGAAAAATACAAAGCCCAAATCTCTTCCGGGCAGATCGATTATCAGAAGATGTTTCAGATGATTAAAAAGCAGTTAATTAAAGATAGGGGATTGGTGGTTTAAAGGCAGGAGACAGAATACAGAAATCAGGAGACAGAAGTAAGAAGAGTAAAAAAACATATTTCTTACATTCTTATTCTAGCTCCCAATCTTCTGATTTCTGTCTCCTGTCTTCTGAATTCTTCATTAAATCTATGCGCCTTTCCGAAGAAAAAATTACCCATTTATCCCACCGAATCTGTGATCAACTCTATCATGATGATTTGGTTGATTATTCCAATGATGAAGAGGCCTTAAAGATGGTGAAAAAGCTGATTTTTGATTATTTGCACATCGAAGACCAGATTGATAACGAAGTGAGAAGAAAGATTACGTCGTTGAAAAAAGGGGTCAGCGAATCGTCCAGAGAATGGGAAATTTTGTATAAAAAATACTACGAAGAAGATGCCCGAAAACGGAATTTTTGACTCTCCCTCTTGACATCCCGTGTCGAATGCTTATATCACCCTCAACCTAGTTAAAAATCTTAAGAAAATGAAACACATGATCGGCAATTTTAATCGGTTTTTTGATTGTCTTGTAAATTTTTAAAACCATTCTGTTTGTAATTATTAAACATCTATAAGGAGGAGAGAAGTATGGCCAAGAAAATCAATATTCGTCCATTACGTGATCGTCTGTTGGTAAGACGAATCGACAGTGATGAAACAACCAAAGGTGGAATTATTATTCCTGACAGCGCCAAAGAAAAACCGCAAGAAGGGGAAGTGGTTGCCGTAGGAAGTGGAAGAATCAGTGAAGATGGCAAAATTACTCCACTCGATTTAAAGGTGGGAGACAAAATCCTTTTCGCAAAATATTCTGGTACTGAAGTAAAAGTTGAAGGGGAAGATTATCTGATCCTCAGAGAAGATGATGTCCAAGGGGTCATCGCCTAATTTTTAAATGTCATTTATTTTTAAGGAGGAAGTTTTATGTCAAAAATTATTATATTTGGTGAAGATGCAAGAAAGAAAATTTTAAAAGGGGTTGATATTCTCGCGGATGCAGTAAAAGTGACTTTAGGACCTCGCGGTCGTAACGTGGTTTTGAATAAAAGTTTTGGCTCTCCCACCATCACCAAAGATGGTGTCAGTGTGGCAAAAGAGATCGATCTTGAAGACCAGTTCGAAAACATGGGAGCCCAGATGGTGAAAGAGGTCGCTTCCAAAACCAGTGATATCGCTGGAGATGGAACCACCACTGCCACCGTCCTCGCCCAGATCATTTTCAGAGAAGGTGCCAAGATGGTTGCTGCCGGACATAATCCCATGGCGATCAAAAGAGGAATTGAAAAAGCGGTTGCCGTAGCCGTCGAAGAGTTGAAAAAACTTTCGAAGCCGACCAAAGACAGAAAAGAAATTGCCCAAGTTGGAACCATTTCTGCCAACAACGACGAAACCATCGGAAGTATTATTGCTGAGGCGATGGATAAAGTCGGTAAAGAAGGGGTTATTACTGTTGAAGAAGCAAAAAGTATGGAAACGAGCCTCGATGTTGTTGAAGGGATGCAGTTTGATCGAGGATATCTCTCTCCTTATTTCGTTACCGATCCTGAGAGAATGGAATGCGTTTTAGAAAATCCATATATTCTGATCCACGAAAAGAAAATCAGCTCGATGAAAGAGCTGCTTCCAGTTCTTGAAAACATTGCAAAATTGAATAAGCCACTTTTGATTTTGGCTGAGGATGTCGATGGGGAAGCGTTGGCAACTCTTGTTGTCAATAAACTTCGGGGAACTCTACATGCCGCAGCGGTGAAAGCTCCCGGATTTGGCGATCGCCGAAAAGCGATGCTCGAAGATATTGCCACCTTAACCGGTGGAAAATGTTTGGCCGAAGAACTCGGAATTAAATTAGAAAATGTCACCATCAAAGATCTCGGTAAAGCCAAGAGAGTAGTCATTGATAAAGACAACACCACCATCGTGGATGGAGCGGGAGATAAAAAAGAGATCGAAGCGCGAGTGGCCCAAATTCGTGCCCAGGTTGCAGAAACCAGCAGCGATTACGATCGTGAAAAACTTCAGGAACGTTTGGCAAAGCTGGTCGGTGGAGTGGCAGTCATCAATGTCGGTGCAGCAACCGAAACCGAAATGAAAGAAAAGAAAGCACGCGTCGAAGATGCACTTCACGCAACCCGCGCAGCGGTTGAAGAAGGAATCGTCCCTGGCGGCGGTGTTGCTCTGCTTCGATGTTTGGCAGCCGTTGAGAAGTTGAAACTGAGCGAAGAAGAACAGGCCGGAGTCAATATCATCCGACGTGCCTTGGAAGAACCGGCTCGACAGATCGCAGAAAATGCCGGAGTCGAAGGGGCAATCGTTGTCGATGAAATCAAAAAGAACAAAGGTTCGTATGGTTACAACGCTTCGAAAGAAAAGTTCGAAGATTTGATTGCAGCCGGAATTATTGATCCAACCAAAGTAACCCGAAATGCTCTTCAGAATGCGGCGAGTGTGGCATCGTTGATGATCACCACAGAAGCATTGATTGCAGAAAAGCCCGAAGAGAAAAAAGAAATGCCGGCCATGGGCGGACATGGTGGCATGGGCGGAATGGGTGGTATGATGTAGCAGTTTTTTTTCTGACTGGTCCGACAAGTCAGACCTGTCTAACCAGTCAGAGTTTTCGTTTTTTAAGGCGCATTGCGGATAACGCGATGCGCCTTTTTATTTTCAAAGCAAAACCGAGTTTTGATTGACACTTCCAAATTTCCCTTGGTAAACACTTTTTAAATTTTAATTTTTCATTTCAATAAAATAATTTCTAAAAAATTAATTCCAGTGGGGGAGTTTTATGAAGAAGTTTCTGTTACTCGCAGCAGCAATTGTTCTTCTTTCTTCTCATCTAGCCTTTGCCGTCGATTTTTCAACGCACGGTTATTATCGCCTTCGCCTTGAAACCTCACGAGATCTTGATCTCCAAAAACATAGAAACATTGCACAAGGAAATACAGTAGGGGGTGACGATCGTTTCGGAACTCTCTTCTATGGTCAACATCGGCTTCGCTTAGATCCTTCTCTAAAATTAAATGACAACATTTCTTTTCATGCACAAGTTGATATTTTAGATGACGTTGTTTTTGGAAGAAATGATACTTTGAGTTTGCAAGTTTTTAATCCTCTGGTTGGATCGATCGCACTTCCAGGAGCGAATGGTGCCTTTGGTGTCACCGGTGGAGCAGCAGGAGACGTCGTTACTGGTGGTGGTGGAAGTTTCAACATGCGTCGTCTGTATGTCGATCTTTTGACTCCGGTCGGAAAATTTCGGTTAGGTCGTCAACCTTCCCATTGGGGATTGGGAATTTTTCAAAACGATGGAAATGATTGGGATAGCTTGTTCGGAGATACTTTTGATCGTTTTCTCTACATCGGAAAATATGATTTTAAAGATGCTTCAAGTTTGGCTTTTGTCACCTTGGTTGATTTTGCTTTTCAGAATACCGGAAATCCGGCGATTGATCTGCTTGAATGGAATCCTGCGGGTACAGCCAATGGTGGTAGAACCACTCCACGTGTTGCCGGCACTAATCGAGATACTTATCAATTTACCGAAGCCCTGTTTTACCAACGTCCCCATCTCGAAGTCGGGACATACGCCGGTTTCCGTTTTAGAAATGGGACAGGACAACCGATTCCAAATGGTGCTGTTTATGCCGATGGACAGCTCGGAGACGGAGCGATTGATGGAAATACGCGAACTTTCTTTTTAGATACCTACTTTAAATGGGATAAAGATCCGATCAAAGTTCAGGTGGAATATGTCTATGTGGGTGGCAGATTGGGAACAGGAGTTTGTGTGAATGCAATTCAAACTCCCGTTGGTGTAGCAAATCCTATCCAAACACCCGTTTGTCTCAATGGAGCAAATGGACAAAGCGGTTATAACGATCTTTCCGTTTCGATGGGAGCTCTAGAGGTTGAAGGGGTTCATGGTTTCAATGAATGGAAATTTATCTCCGGGTTCGCCGAAGGAGATTCCAACCCGCTCTCAAGCAAAATCACCCAGTTCGGATTTCGTCCTGATTATCATGTTGCGTTGTTAATGTTCCAGGATCCTCTTGGAACCTCTCCTCCGATTCAAGTGAACGGACAGACGTATTTAGGCCAACAGCCGGTCACCTCCAACTTTGTCAATAACGCGGTTTATGCCGGAATCACTTATAAACATAAATTTGATATTTCCCAGATTGTTCCCCAAGCCCAATGGATCAAATTGGGAGGACATGTTTTTACCGCTTGGGCTCCATCCAGAGTGTTGGATATTAATTTGGGTCAGATTAGCAATACGGCTACGTTACCTTATATCTTCAATTCGAGCCGCTGGTATGGAGTAGAAACCGATCTTATTTTAGAGGCGAAATTTTTTGATCATGTCTTCTGGAATTTTACGGGAGCTTGGCTTTTACCTGGCTCTGCTTACGATGTAAAAAATGACAATCTGGCAAATAGCCAGTTTCAGGTGATCAACCCGATCCTTTATTCAAAAGCGGTTCAGGCATTTGCGTTTCGCTCTACCTTATTTTTTCAATTCTAAAGAGAGTAGTAAATATTTTTAACCGTTCCGTTGACACGATCCTTGAAATTTAGTAACCGAGGTTGGTCATTTTTATTCCGGCTTAGCTCAGTCGGTAGAGCAAGCGGCTGTAATAAGAAAGGCATGGATTGGCTAAGCGAGAGACGAGATCCTACCAAGACAGAAAAAAATACCTGATTCAGGCTGTCACTAAACGAAGAAAGCTGATTCGTCAAAAGGCGGTCGATTATAAGGGCGGTGAGTGTACCCTTTGTGGTTATAAAAAATGTCTTGAGGCTTTAGAGTTTCACCATTTAGATCCAAAGAAGAAGGACTTTGCTATTTCTGCAGGTGGTTATTGTAGAAGCTGGAAGCGGGTTCAAGAAGAGTTGGATAAGTGTGTGATGCTCTGTGCAAATTGTCATCGTGAGATCCATGCAGGTTTGCAGCTTCTACGGGAGACCGTAGTCGAAAAGCGGGTGAACTCAGGGAACCCTAAATTCTTGCCTGAAGAATATGGGAATCGTGAGCCAAGCTCCCCAATTTAAAAGGTGGGGAGAAGGTGCAGAGACTAGAGAGTGACGATAAGAATAATCTCTCATATAGCGCCCGCCACCCTCACTCAATTTAAAATATTGAGCGGGTGATGAGATAGTCCAGTCATCATGAAAGTGATGGATATACTGTAACCGCTAGGTCGCTGGTTCGAGTCCAGCAGCCGGAGTTTTTAAACTTAAAGCCATTCAATCATGAAGCGAATGGCTTTTTCTTTTAAGGGGAATTGATATGGCAATAGCTGATGAGTCAGAATACAAAGGGAATCCGATGATTGTTCTCAAAAACAGTGAGGATGACAAATTTCCTTTTCAGTTTGGAATCAAAAAAGCAAAGCTCGTTCTGGAACATATCGAAGATATCAAAAAATTTGTCGAAAAATACGATAAGCCAGCGCAGAAATAATCAAGTCTGGTATCCAGCTTTTTTCTGAGAAGGCTTGCATTCAGGACAGGCACAAATCTTCCTCAAATGATCGAATGAGTAAATTCCGGTGTCGTGCTTGTCGCTAAAGTTGAATTTAATCGCATATCTTCCGACAAGTTCACTTTTCAGGATTTCAACCGGTTTTGCATTAAAAGAGGGGAGCTCAACTCCGCCATCTGGCGTTCGTTTGTTATTTTCCAGACAGACCACACAGGGGCATTTTCGCCTCAAATAGTTTATTTCATAAACACTTTTGTGATCATCACTCCAAACGATGTGAATATAATTTCCATCTTTTTTGATTTCTTTGGGCTGCATGTTTTGGTTCCTTTATTAGACTTCATCCAATGATTGAGTAAAGGGATCCCTGTGGGATAAAAGTGCTCGGGGATGACAATGAACTAAAAGAGCTGAGCAGTTACGAAAATTCTAACTGAGTTTTGAAAGTTTTTGGTGTGCGGCCAAAATCATCTCTTCGGTCGTTTTCCAGTCGATACATTGATCGGTGACCGAGACGCCATATTGCAATTGGCTTAAATCTTTTGGGATCGGCTGGTTTCCCTCGAACAGATTGCTTTCTACCATCATTCCGGCAATCGAACGGTTTCCGCGCATCACCTGATCGATACAGGATTCGAAGACCTTTGGCTGTTTTCGGTGATCTTTGTTCGAGTTCCCATGACTGCAATCGATCATGATTTTTTGTCTTAAATTCGCTTTTTCGAGTTCTTCTTCACAATGCTTCACGCTTTCGGGGTCGAAATTTGTCTTTTTGTTTCCACCCCGCAAAACGACATGGCAGTAGGGATTTCCGGTTGTTTTAAAAACGGAGGTTCTCCCTTCCGGATCGATTCCCAAAAAGTGGTGAGAAGTTAATGCCGATTTGATCGCATCGATCGCGACCTGTACACTTCCGGTGGTATTGTTTTTGAAGCCGACCGGCATTGATAAGCCACTCGCCATTTCCCGATGGGATTGTGATTCTGTGGTTCTTGCCCCGATCGCCGACCAGCAGACGAGATCGGATAAATATTGCGGAGTGACAAGATCGAGAGCTTCAGTGGCTGTTGGAAGCCCAAGCTCCGTGATCTGGATGAGAAGTTTTCTCGCGATTTTCAACCCTTCTTCAATATGAAAAGAGTCGTCCATATTCGGATCATTGATCAACCCTTTCCAGCCAATCGTCGTTCGGGGTTTTTCAAAATAAACCCGCATCACCAGAAAAAGCTGATCTTTCACTTTTTCGGCCAATTTTTTCAGTTTTTCTGCATATTCGAGAGCCGCCTTCGGATCATGAATAGAACAGGGGCCGATGACAATGAAGAGGCGATGGTCTTTGCCATCTAAAATATTTTGGATGGTTTGGCGTCCGGTTAAAACGGTTTTAAAACTTTCTTCGGAAGGGGAAAAAAGAGAGTGAATCTGTTTCGGAGGGGGAAGTAAATAGTAGTTTTTGACATGGGTGTTGATTAATTTTGCTAAATCCATATTTTAATCCTTTTTATCCTTCTCAATTCTTCTTATCCTCTATCCATTTGATTTTGGTGCGGAGTCGTCTCGTTTATTCATTAGCAGCAGAACAGAGCCGAAATCAATACTATTCCCTATTGCAAAAAAAAGTGGCTTGCCCTATTTAAGAGAGCGTTTTAATCGATCTTTCCCAATTTTTATAAAACAAATAAGGAGAAAAAATGGCGGATAAAAATGACAAACTACCCAATCAACCGACCGGAAAATTTTATGTCGACAGTCAATGTATCGACTGCAACTTATGCCGAGAAACAGCCCCTGATAATTTCAAGCGGGATGATGATAAAGGTTATTCTTTTGTTTATAAGCAGGCAGGTTCTCCCGAAGAAGAAAAACTTTGCCAAGAGGCGATGGAAGCTTGTCCTGTCGAGGCAATTGGAAATGATGGTGAGTAGGAGTGAGTGCGCGGTTATCCGTTTCTACGGTTTTTCCTGATCAATGATCATATCGATATTTTTTGAACCGACCGGAACCGGATTTTTTAAATAAGAACCTTCGAGGGTTCTTTTTTCATCCAGGTTTTTGGGGTTCTTTTTTTCTATTTTTGCCATGATAAACAGATTCCCCCTGAATCGGTTTTCAGGAAACAAAACATCCTCTTCACTGATTTTATATTTCAGCGGAAAAGTAATCGGTGCTATTTTTTGAATCGCCACCGGTACCCTGTTTTTCTTTGGTTTTCCCTTTGACTCCTCCTCTTTGAATGCATTCATCGACTCTTCAGAAACCGCCATAATTTGTAAAACATCCGAAGGTTCCAGTTTCGAGAGAAGGGGAGGGGATACGGTAATCGTCCCGCTGATAGAGATCAAATGGCTTTCAGCCGAACAGCTGGCCAACAGAAGCGTGATTAAAAGTAAAAAATGCTTTTTTATCATGGGAGAATTGCGAGCCTGAAATTTTGATTCTAACCTTCTTATGAATCTTAACGAAAAAATTGTCAATTTGGCGGTTGAAAACGGTTTTGATTGGGCCGGGATTGCCGAACTCAAAGAGAATTCTTCCGGTTTTGAAAAGTTTCGGCAATGGATTGAAAATAAATATCATGGCGAAATGGGTTATTTGGAAAGAGGTTTGGAAAAAAGAAAAACCCCTTCGCTGATTTTGCAAAATGCAAAAACGATTTTAATGCTCGCCCTGAAAGATCAGGCAGAGTTGAATCTTTCGAAAAAGTCCCCTTTTATCTCCCGCTACGCCTGGGGAGAGGATTATCATCTTCTCATCGATCAAAAGATGCAGCAGCTTGAAAATCAGCTCAAAGAAAAATTTCCGAAAGCTTCGTTCAAGCGATATGTCGATACCGGTCCGATCCAGGAAAAAGAGTGGGCTGCGTTGGCAGGATTGGGGTGGATTGGAAAACATACCAATCTCATTCATCCCAAAAATGGATCCTATTTTTTTCTTTCCAGCTTGTTGACTGATTTGGAGGTGGAAAAAAATCATCCGATTTCTGATCATTGCGGAAAGTGCACTGCCTGTATCGATATCTGTCCGACTCAAGCAATTATTGCGCCGTATGTTCTCGATGCGAGACTTTGTATTTCCTATCTGACCATCGAGTTAAAAGGTCCAATTCCACGATATCTCCGCCCGATGATTGGAACTCATCTTTTTGGATGTGATGATTGCCAGGAGGTTTGTCCCTGGAATCGCCGGGCGAAAATTCCGATCCCTTCCATCCAAAACAGCGAGGTTCAGGAGCTGATCGGGTTTCTCTCTTTTTCAGAAGATCAGTTTAAGAAAAGATTTTTCCAGACCCCGATTTTGAGAACCAAAAGAAGGGGATTTGTGAGAAATGTCTGTGTGGTGTTGGGAAATTTGAAAAACAGGCTTGCGATTCCGGCCCTGCAGAATGCGTTGAATGACGACGAACCGCTGATCCGAAGCCATGCCGCCTGGGGATTGGGTCAGATGTTGGATGAAGAAACCAGGACAATTTTGAAGGAACGATTGAGAATCGAAGAGATCGAGTCGGTCAAAGAGGAGATTCAGGAAGCAATTGACAATCCTATCGATTCTGGAGTTTAGTCCTTTTTATTTCCTTTTTTCATCTAGTGAAAGAGGATTAATTCCGGGAGTTCAATGGAAAAAAATCAAAAAATTGAAAAACTGGTGCATGAGCTTTTATCGGAGTTGGGGGAAAACCCCGATCGGGAAGGATTGCAGCTGACCCCGAGTCGCGTGGCAAAGTCTCTCCTCTTTCTGACCCAAGGGTACCGGCAAGATCCCAAAGAAATCATCAATGGAGCGAAATTCACCGAAAAATATTCTGAAATGATTTTGGTGAAAGATATTGCGATTTACAGCTTGTGCGAACATCATCTTCTCCCATTCTGGGGAAAAGCACATGTCGCCTATATTCCCTCAGAAAAGATTATCGGGCTTTCAAAGGTTGCCCGAATTGTTGAGATGTTTGCAAAACGATTGCAGGTTCAGGAAAGAATGACTACCCAGATTGCGAATCTTCTGCAAGAAACCTTACAGCCTTTGGGGGTTGCAGTCATTATCGAGGCGGAACATCTTTGTATGCAGATGCGCGGGGTTCAAAAAACCGGATCGACGGCGGTTACCTCGGAGATGCTGGGGGTTTTTCGGGATCAGGTGGCGACGAGGCAGGAGTTGATGCATCTGATCAGGAAAAATATTTGAAAAAAGATGGAGTCTGTTTCCATTAATAGGGAGGATATTTTTATGGATTATCACTATACCGTTATTTTTGAACATCAGCCGGACGGAGGATATCATGTTTTCTGTCCCACACTTCCTGGATGCCATAGCGAAGGGGATACTCTTGAGGAAGCTTCTTCCAATATTCAAGAGGCTGTAGAAGTTTATATAGAAAGCTTGAAAGCGCATGGTGAAGAGATTCCGGTGGAGGATCTGTTCATTAAACCGATTGGAGTGGCCGTGTGAGTCGTATTCCCATTATAAAATCCCGTGAAGTTGTCCGAATTGTCAAACAATGTGGATTTGCTCTTGATCGGCAAAAAGGAAGTCATGCGATTTATCTTCGCGAGAAGGATCATCGTAGAGTTGTGATTCCGATGCATAATAAAGATTTAAAGCCAGGCACTTTAAGAGGAATCATTACAGACTTGGGAATTACCGTGGAAGAATTTATTCGAAGACTTTAATGAAAGATAAAAATGAATCCATTTCTTCAACAAATAAAAGAAAAAGTGTTGGCCGGTGAAAGAATCAGCGATTCTGAAGCACTGAAACTCTATGCCTCCAATGATCTTCTCGCCTTGGGTGAGATTGCAAGCATTGTCCGCGAAAGAAAAAATAAAAACAAAACTTATTACAATATCAATCGCCATTTAAACTATTCGAATGTTTGTTATGTGGAGTGCAAGTTTTGCGAATTTGGTCAGCCGAAAAGTTCTCCAAAATCATACCTTCTTTCTCTTGAGGAAATGAAGAAAACGGCTGCTGAGGCTTATGCGATCGGCGCTACCGAGTTGCATATTGTTGGCGGGCTTCATCCCGAACTGAAATTTGAATATTATGAAAACCTTCTTCAAGAATTAAAGTCGGTTGCGCCGACTATCCACTTAAAAGCTTTTACCGCAGTTGAAATTGATTATTTTGCAAAGATCAGCCGTCAGTCGATCCAGTCGGCTTTAGAGCGGCTTCGCAAGGCGGGTCTCGATGCGATTCCTGGCGGAGGGGCTGAAATCCTCGGGGAGCGGGTTCGAAAGCAGATCTGTCCAAACAAGATTGATGGAAAGCGTTGGCTTGAAATTCACCGAATTGCGCATCAAATGGGAATTCGCTCCAACGCGACGATGCTTTATGGGCATGTTGAAAAGGATGAAGATCGGGTGGAACATCTGCATCTTTTAAGAGATTTACAGGATGAAACGGGCGGATTCATGACTTTCATCCCCTTGAGCTTTATTCCTTATGAAACCCCGATGGCGCATCTTCCCGAGCCGACCGGACTCACCGATTTGAAGCAGATTGCGGTCAGCCGAATCTATCTGGATAATTTTGATCATATCAAGGTTTACTGGATTATGACTGGTGTTCGAATTGCGCAGATTGCTCTTTCGTTTGGAGCGGATGATATTGATGGAACGGTGACCCAAGAAAGAATTGTCCATATGGCTGGGGCAAAAACTCCTGAAATGCTTTCGGTTGATACGATTCAGCGATTGATTTTAGAGGCTGGAAGAGAACCGGTCGAGCGGGATTCGATTTACCAGATAGTAAAAAATGACGCGAAGTTTGAAAAAAATGACGCAGGTTTGACGCGGTAATATTTATCCCTTAATTAAGTCTAAAGTGTAATTTCCCCCTTTGTAAAAGGGGGATTAAGGGGGATTTAGTGCTGGGCTTTGATTAAACCGATCTACTTACGCCTAGCAATAAATCCCCCCTTCCCCCCTTTTACAAAGGGGGGTAAGAAAAATTCTTGAACTTTATGCTCCTAGTTTTAGACATCGGAAATACAAATACAGTGATCGGAATTTATGAGAAATCTCGTTTGCTGAATCATTGGCGTTTGGAAACAAAAAAAGAGAGAACCGCCGATGAGTTCGGGATTTTTTTAAAAGAGCTTTTTCAGTTTGCGGATATCTCTTTCGCCGACATCGATGCGATTGCGGTTTCGAGTGTGGTTCCTCCCCTTGATTTTGCGATTGAGCGGATGTGTCAGCGCTATTTTCATCTGAAACCGCTGATTGTCAATTTCCAAAACTCCGGAAATATCAAAATCAGACTCGACAATTCGAAAGAGATCGGTGCCGATCGAATTGTGAATGCGGTCGCCGGTTTTCACCGTTATAAAGGTCCGTTGATCATTGTCGATTTTGGAACGGCAACCACGTTCGATTATATTTCCAAAAAAGGGGAATACGTCGGTGGAATGATTGCTCCCGGAATTGCGATTTCGAATGAAGCACTGTTTGAAAAGGCATCGAAACTTCCGCATATCGAAATCAAGAAGCCGAAACGGATCATCGGGAAAAATACGATCGAGAGTATGCAGGCGGGGGTTTATTACGGTTATGTCGGAATGGTCGATGAAATCGTTCGGCGAATGATCAAGGAGATCGGCGGTAAACGTCCAAAAGTGGTTGCGACGGGCGGGTTTACCAGTCTGATTGTTCCTGAATCGAAAACGATCGATAAAGTCGATTCTTTTCTCACGTTGGAGGGATTGAGAATCCTTCATGAAACCAAAAGAAAAAAATAAGAGTTGTTTGGGGGAATTTAAAAAACTCAAATTTGAGTAGTTCCAAATGGGATGCGCATAGTCGTCTGTCACTTCGATTATTTTTTTTGTTTCTTTGCCAAAGAAGGTTTCGTCAGCGGATAAAGATCGAAAATCTGATTTCTTTCTTTTTTAGTCAGTTTTGTTTCTTTTTTCAAAATTTCCTGAATTCCTTTTTTTGTCCGGATCGCTTCTTTGACTATTTCAGCGGTTTTCGAGTAACCGAGAATCGGATTCAGCGCGGTCGCGATGGAGACACTATTTTCCGCGTAAAAACGGCATTGATCGATGTTGGCAGAAATTCCATCCAGACAAAAATCCGCAACTGTTTTCATTCCATGGGTCAAAAGAGTGATAGACCATGGAAGAGAATAGGCGATGAGCGGCATCATCACATTCAATTCCAATTGCCCAGCCTGGGAGGCAAGGGTAATCGATGTTTCCAGTCCGCAGACAAAAAAGCAGACCATGTTCAACATCTCCATCATCACCGGATTGACTTTGCCCGGCATGATGGAAGAGCCTGGCTGAACAGGTGGAAGCTTTATTTCCGCAAGGCCTGTTCTCGGGCCGCTCGAAAGGAGACGCAGGTCATTGGCGATTCGGATGAGATCGGTCGCCAAATTTTTCAGTGAAGATGACAGCTCACTGAACGGAGCCATGCTCTGCATCGCTTCAAAGAAATTCTCGGCCGGTTTCAGGTTTTCTCGGGTCAGTTTTCCCAACTCTTTCGCCACTTTTTTGCGGTATCGGGGATCGGTATTGATTCCGGTTCCGACCGCTGTTCCACCCAGCCCAATCTGCAAAAGCCATTTTTTGGTTTCTTCGATTTTTTTCAGATGATTTTCGAGACAGGTTCGATAGCCGGAAAACTCCTGTCCAAGCCGAATTGGGGTGGCATCTTGCAAATGAGTTCTTCCCGATTTGAGAATCGGATCAAACTCTTTTTCTTTTTTTCTAAAATTTTGGATCAGTTTTTCTAGCGCATGGAAAAAAAGTTTTAATTCTTTCAAAGCGGCCAATCGAATCGCGGTCGGAATGACATCGTTTGTTGATTGCGAAAGATTGACATGATCGTTCGGATGAACCGGTTGATAAGATCCTTTCGGCTGTCCCAAAATTTCATTCGCCCGATTGGCAATCACCTCGTTTACGTTCATGTTGTGACTGGTTCCAGCTCCGGCCTGAAACACATCCACCACAAATTGATCGTGAAATTTTCCGCCCAAGATTTCGTCCGAAACAGTCAGGATGGTTTTTGCAATGGGAGAAGAGATTGTTTTCAGGTGTAAATTTGCCTGGGCAGCCGCTTTTTTGATGAGAATGGTTGCTTCCAAAAAACTGGGATGTGCTTTCCATCCACTGATCGGGAAATTTTCGATCGCCCGGGCTGTTTGAATTCCGTAATAGGCGTTGACCGGAATTTTTTTGGTTCCGAGTGAATCTTTTTCTGTTCGATAGGCGAGAGACATATTAGGATAATATCCTAATTCTGGTAAACGAAACAACTGATTAGAAGGGGGGAAATGATGGCTGAAGCAAATTCCTACTATTTTACGCCGGTTCCAACTAAGGCCTTGTTTGCTCCTTCTGCTGATCCATATTATTTTTCCTCTCCAGGCGAAAAAAATTATTTTAAAGATTCTAGTGATCGGTTTGGCACTCTTGAGGTGGTTTCAAAAGATCGAAATAGATTGGGTCGTTCAGAAGATAATTATTTTTGGCATACTAATTACAATACGCGAAAAATATTGACTCCTGAATTGGGAAAAGAGCTTTTGGATTGTTTTACCACTCCAGCTTTTTTGGAAAAGTATTCACAGACTCTTCTGATTCGTTCAGAGTTGAGCAGAGTCAGTCAAACCGAAGATTCTACCATTACAGATCTTGGGCAGCTTTCTGAAATCAATCGTCGATGGCCAAAAATTTCAAAATTCTGTTCTCCTCTTTGGAGTGGAGACAAAACAATTCCTCTCGATATTTTGCGAGGAACCGTTTCTTATCCGAGCACAGAAAACAGCTTCTGGCCGGGATTTGACAGAATTTTTTCACAACTCAGTTTTGATTTTTTCAAATCGCAAATATTGGTTTCAACCGCGACTGCCATGGCCGGTTTTTTTATCGGAGAAAGGGTCGTGGGAGCTTTGGCTGGAGCGCGAACCATCGGCACTTCCTGTTTATGGGTTTTGTATTCCATCAATTTTACCGGCCTGATTTTAACCACGATCAAAAGTCAATTGAACTGCAAACAAAAACTGGATGAGGCTTATGCTTCGCCGGATTCAGGCGAAATCGATATTTTTCAAAGAAGAAAAATCAACCACTCGATTGCCGAAACAAGATCAGAAATGTCCAAAAGCTGGCTTTATTGGGGGATTACCATTCCACTCGTTGGCGCTGTCTGTTGTCTTGATAAAAGTTTCATCTCGGCAGGTCCCTTGAAGTTCTTTTCCGCTCTTCCTGCCCATTTTTCCCGCGCTATTCCGGCTGCCTTGAACAGTCTTTTCGGAGTCTGCATGACCGCAGGCTCAGCGTATAGTATTTATGCGGCTTCCAACCTGTGGTTTGAAACCTATTTGGGATTGAAAGAGGAAAACCGAACCAATATCGCCTATTCTGTTTTTTCAACGGTCACACTCGGAATCGCTCTGATTTCAAGAGCCTCGTGGGAAATGAACAGAATTTCTGCACGGTCTGGTTCTTTTTCGATGAGAAATTTTTCGACTTTGGGAGGATATAGTCTTCGAAGTGCGAGAGCTGCCATGCAATCGAATATGGTGGGTCTTCCACTTTTCACTTTTGCAGGTTTTTGTGGAATTA
>CAZSRQ010000018.1:0-26144 GCA_964609335.1 uncultured Pseudomonadota bacterium | reverse complement strand
AGTAGTGAAGCAAAAAAATAGCAATATAAAAAATATAATTTTATTTCGCATAACATCTCCTTCATTGGGGTGAATATTCTTTCCCTTGAAGATAAGACAAGCAAACTACTTGCCAAATTTATTGATTAAAGAAAGTTGAAATAGTGTGTAAAAGTTTAAAAAATTGTTTGAAGTTGTAAAAAGAGAATCGGAGAAAAATGTAAACGATTGTAGAAGCAGTTTTAAGAGAGGTTTGAATTTTTGACATCTTCTGGGTATTTTTTATTTCTTTCCTTTGCTTGACTTTACCAAGTTTCATCTTATTTTACTGAAATGCGACTCGATAAATTCACCGTCAAAGCCCAAGAGGCTTTTGTTGATGCCCAAAATCTGGCAACCCAATATGGGAACCAGCAGATTGAGCCTGAACATCTTCTTCTTTCTCTGCTCAATCAATCGGATGGAATCACGATTCCGATTTTGCAAAAGTTGGGGGTTGATCCAAATCGACTTCGAGAAGAGACGATTCGGTTGATCGAAAAACTTCCCAAAGTTTCTGGAGCGGGTGGAGAATACCTTTCCAATTTACTCAAAAAAATAATCGAGCTGGCTCATAACGAAGCAGCCCAATTAAAAGATGAATATGTCAGCACGGAACATCTTTTGCTCGCGGTTGCTGGCTCAAAAGAATCGAAAGCTTTTCAGATTCTCAAAGATAAAAAAATTACCCGAGATTCTCTTCTCAAAGCACTCGTCGATATTCGCGGTTCGCATCGGGTGACCGATCAAAATCCCGAAGCGAAATACCAAGCGCTCAAACGCTATTCACGCGATTTAACCGATCTGGCGAAGCGTGGAAAAATGGATCCGGTGATTGGCCGAGATGACGAAGTCCGACGTGTCGTGCAGGTTTTATCCCGCCGGACAAAAAATAACCCTGTCTTGATCGGCGAACCGGGTGTTGGGAAAACGGCGATTGTCGAAGGATTGGCTCAGCGAATTGCGAACGGTGATGTCCCCGAATCACTCCGCGATAAAACCCTGATTTCGCTCGATCTCGGAAGTCTGCTCGCCGGAACCAAATATCGCGGGGAGTTTGAAGATCGTTTGAAAGCACTGTTGAAAGAAATCACCGAATCGGAAGGAAAAATAATTCTTTTCATCGATGAGCTTCACACCTTGGTGGGAGCAGGTGCAGCCGAGGGGGCGATGGATGCCTCCAATATGCTGAAACCGGCGCTTGCCCGGGGAGAGCTTCGTTGCGTTGGTGCAACCACGCTCGATGAATACCGAAAACATATTGAAAAAGATCCTGCTCTTGAAAGACGCTTCCAGCCGGTGATCGTCGATCAGCCGAGTGTCGAGGATACGATTGCGATTCTTCGCGGTCTTAAAGAAAAATATGAAGTTCATCACGGCGTGCGAATCAAAGATGAAGCGATTGTCGCGGCAGTGCAGCTTTCCAATCGATATATCACGGCAAGATTCCTTCCCGATAAAGCGATCGATCTGATCGATGAAGCGGCGAGCAAGCTTCGAATCGAGATTGATAGCTTGCCGACTGAGATTGATGAGATCGAAAGAAAAATCACGCAACTTGAAATTGAAAAGCAGGCGTTGAAAAAAGAAAAAGATTCCGCTTCGCAAGAACGTTTATCGAAAATGGAAAAAGAACTTTCCGGATTGAAAGAACAGAGTCAGAAGCTGAAAGCGCATTGGCAAAATGAGCGGGACACCATCAAAAAAATCCGCGAAGTAAAAGAAAAACTCGAACAGACTAAAATCGATGCCGAGCGAGCCGAGCGAAATGGCGATTTGAACAAGGCAGCGGAGCTGAAATATGGAACCTTGATTACGCTCGAAAAAGAACTTCAAGCTGATAATGAAAAACTGAACACCCTTCAAAAAAATTTGAAAATGCTGAAAGAAGAGGTCGACGCCGAAGATATCGCTGAAGTTGTGGCAAAGTGGACCGGAATTCCGGTTTCAAAAATGCTTGAAAGCGAACTTCAAAAACTGGTGAAGATGGAAGATAATTTGCGTCACCGGGTGGTCGGCCAAGATGACGCCCTGAAAAGGGTTGCCAATGCGGTTCGCCGGGCCAGAGCCGGATTGCAAGATCCCCATCGTCCGATCGGTTCGTTTATCTTCATGGGGCCGACCGGCGTCGGTAAAACCGAGACGGCACGCACCTTGGCGGAGTTTCTCTTCGATGATGAGAGCGCGATTACCCGAATCGATATGAGTGAATATATGGAGAAACATGCGGTTTCCCGGCTGATCGGTGCCCCTCCAGGCTATGTCGGATATGAAGAGGGTGGGCAGCTGACCGAGGCGGTTCGTCGTCGTCCTTATTCTGTAGTGCTGTTTGATGAAATTGAAAAAGCGCATCCGGAAGTTTTTAATGTGCTTCTCCAGCTGTTGGATGACGGGCGTTTGACTGATGGGCAGGGGAGAACGGTCGATTTTAGAAATACCGTGGTGATCATGACTTCGAATATCGGTTCGCAATATATTGATCTGGCGAATTTTGACGAAAAAGAGGTCGAAAAGAAAATGATGGAAGCGCTGCGCGGGCATTTTCGTCCCGAATTTTTGAATCGGATTGATGATATTATTATTTTTCATCCTCTGAAAGAGGCGCAGATCGAAAGAATTGTTGATATCCAACTCAAAAATCTGGAGAAACTTTTGGCAGAAAGAAAAATGAACCTCGAACTTTCAAAATCGGCGAAAGCGTTTTTGGCAACCCATGGCTATGATCCGGTTTATGGGGCACGTCCGCTCAAAAGGGCGATTCAGAAATATATTCAAGATCCACTCTCTCTCAAAATTCTCGAAGGAGATTTTAGAGAGGGAGATACCATTGAAGCGGATGCGGGAGAAGTAGGGGCGATTGTTTTTAAGAAAAAATAATTTTTTTCTATTCATATAAGAATAAGAACCGCAAAACCAAATGAACGATTTTTAAGTTAAATTGTCATTCCTGCGGAGGCCGTGCCTCGCGGCAGGCGGGCAGGAATCCCCTGATCCAATTATTGAATAGGGGGATCCCTGATAAAAGCACTCAGGGATGACAAATTTATAAAAGGGGAGTGTATTAGAAATGAAATATTTAAAGCTATTGTAGATTATTATCGGGTCGATGAGGAAACCGTTCAGGTTCTGGGAAATTGTGGAAAAAAGCCCAAAGATAAATTGGGCCAGATTAAATAGAATGATTTTTCTTGATAAAGTTTTTCTTTACCTGCGCTACTCTTTCCCTCAAGAATTTTTCGATTCTCAGATTGATCAGTTCCGGAAGTTCAACAATGGCGGCATGGGTCGCCTTTTTCAAGATAAACAGTTCACTTTTTGGGATCAATCGGTGCATTTTTTTTGAAATCCAGACCGGCGTAAACTGGTCATTTTCGGCACCGATGATTAATGTCGGAATCTTGATTTTCTTCAAGATGGTTTCGGTCGAATGTTTCTGCACACTTTCAAGAAAGGTGGTAAAAAATTCCGGCTTTAGCTTCAGGATGTGATCGATATAGATCGCGACATCTTCTTTACTGGCGAGACCGGTGTCGACGATTTTTAAAAGCCCACCCAGCTGAAAAGAGAGAGGATTTTTCAGAAGAAAACGGCTGATCCAGTTTCCCTGTTTTGGAAACAGCGTTGCGAAGAGGGTGACGAATTCATACAGATATTTAGCATAAGGGGAGTTGAAAAAAGTATCCATCGGCCGCCCGTAAGTTCCGAGACAGGCAATGAGCCCCGCCACGCGATTGGGATAACGGCGATAAAACTCAAAAATCACCTGGGTTCCCAGGCTGTATCCGAGCAGAACCGCTTTTTTGATTTTCAACCGGTCTAAAACCGCTTTGCAATCTTCGACCAAAGCTTCAACCGTTGAGTTTTCGATTTTTTTCGGATTTTCAGATTCCCCATGTCCACGATAATCCCAGACAATGGTTTGGTAGTTTTGTTTGAAAAAATTCTCGATGTATTTCAAAAAGAGATTGGGAACTCCAAAACCGCTGCAGAAGATGATTGGAAAGCCATTTCCGGTCGATCTGTAATAAATCGACGTTTTGTCGAAACTTTTGACCTTTCCCTCTCTCAGAGAGACCAGTTGCGCAAGTTTCGCATTTTTTTTGACCGTTTTTTTGTAGTTGGGAACTTTCATCGTCTGTTTTTTTATTATAAAGTCCTATTTGGGGGAAATTTTAAAACTTCCAAAGTCAAATCCGAGATCAACACCGCTACCTGTTCCAGTAAGGGTGAGGGAAACGTTCCCCTTGGTGAGTGCCCGTGCACTGGCCGATTTTGAGACTCCCGCATGCCCTTCTGCTACGGCGTAGGATCCATAAAGCTCTTTCATGCTTTTTACTTTCGAGAAGGTTCCATGTCCGTTGATGATTTTGCTTTTTCCGAAGGTAATTCCTCCGCTATGCGCCCGAATTTTTACATTGGCTCTTTTTCCGTTATCACAACTAATGGTTCCATTTCCCTTTCCGGATTTATAGAAAACCGACCAGCTTTCCAGATTAAAAGTCAATTTGCATTCAAGCTCTTTGGGCTTTGACGGTGGATTTTTTGCCAAGGAAAAAGCGGAAAGGGAAAAGAAAAAAAGAAAAAGAACGATTTTAAGTTTATTCATAAATTTTCCTTATAAAATAACCGGTTGATCTTGAGACAGTTTGCTTTTGGTGAAGAAATTTTTTTTCGGTGAAGCAGTTTTAATTTTATTTGTGACCAGAAGTACAGAATTATTTTAATCGGAAGGGTGATCAGGAAAATTGTGGAAAATTTTGCCCGGGATGACAACTGTATAATTTGCTCTGGAGTTGACTTTGCTGTCTGATCATCGCTGTTTAGAACGGTTTTAGAGCGATCCCTTGGATAGATTTTTTGATCCGGATGCTTTCGGCCGATTTTGATGAAATTATTGGGAAAATTTGCCATCCAACAGTCAAAATGCATTGAAGGGTCATTATCAAATAAAAATATTTTGTCTTAATTCATGAAATAGTCTAGGATGCCAACCTTAATATATCGTTGTAGTGTTTCAGAACGAAGGTTAGTCAATTTAAGTGTTTGGTCCTCTTTCAGAGTCCTTCCTTAGTCCTGTCGTTTCAGAAAATGTCTACAACAAACTAATTGAAGGAGGACTTATGTCCAAGAAAAAGGGAACCGTAAAATGGTTCAATGACAATAAAGGCTTTGGGTTCATTACTCCAGAAGATGGAGGAAAAGACCTATTCGTTCACCATTCCAGCATTGTGGCAGAGGGTTACAAATCCTTGGCCGAAGGGGATAAGGTTGAATTCAATATCGGTCAGGGCCCAAAAGGTGAAAATGCAACGGATGTTGTAAAACTTTAAGCCGGATCTGTAGAACAAAAGAAAGCCGCTGGAGTTATTCCATGCGGCTTTTTTTATTTTCTCGACAAAAAAGCAGTCGGATTTTTTAAAATGAACCCTCCAAAAATCAAAATCCTGGTCGATGGAAACTGCATCGTTTGTGACAGAGAGGTCGCCTATTACAAAAGATTGAAACCGGATCTTTTTGAACTGATCGATATTTCAGATCCGAAATTCTCCGCCAAAGATTTCAATCTCGACTCCCATGCCGTGAACAAGAAAATGCATCTGATCATGCCGGATGAAAAAGTTTTAAAAGCGGTCGATGCATTTCTGGTGATCTGGGAAAATTTGGGTCCGGAGCATCGTTATTTTCAGAGGTTGAAAAAATTCGTTTCTCTCCCTTTTATTCGGCCGTTTGCCGATATTGCCTACAATATTTTTGCTTTTTTGCGTCCGTGGTTGCCGAAGAAGAAATGAAGAAAAATGGATCAAAGAACCGAATTTTTGAATAGATCTCTTGGGTAAATCCAAATGGATGGCTCGACGGAGTTTATCCTGAGCTCAGTCGAAGGGCTCACCCTGTCCCACTTTTACACAAGTGGGACACCCTGAGCTTGCTCGCCTCGCTGAAGCTTCCGCGAAGCGGGTCGAAGGGTCACTTTGGATGATTTATGCAAGAGATCTAATGTGTTGTGAATATGAGAGATGAGTCGAAACGATAAATTTCTCTGATTACTTGAAATATAAAATGCGCCCGGCACGACTCGAACGTGCGACCCTCTGCTTAGAAGGCAGATGCTCTATCCACCTGAGCTACGGGCGCGAAATTCAGTTTGAAAATAATCTGCGGTTTTGTTGACTTTTCTGATGTTTTACTGAATGAATGTTTCTGCAACAATCAACGGTCGTGATTTATTAGAAGATTTTTGGATGTTTTGTCTACCTGAATTTCTAAAGAAAAGCGGGAAGTTTTTCACTCACCTGAAGCGGCTTTGTTTTGAATTCCCCGTTTTTTAGCTTCTTTATCAATTGTCTTACCATGATCGCCGTCGCTCCCCAGATTAAATGGTGATTCCATTGATAAGAAGGGCGTTTGAACTCTTTTCCGAAAAAAGTCATCTGATCGAATTTGACGCGGGTTTCATCCATAAAATAGGAGAGCGGAATTTCAATCACCTCTTCGACTTCCTGTTTATTCACCTGAAACGAATAGGGATAGGGAATTCTCCCGACAAAAGGGGAGATTCGGTAATAGGTTGGGGTGATCAACTCTTCTAACTCTCCCAAAACATGAATATCTTTTTGCTGAATTCCCATCTCTTCTTCGGTTTCTCGGAGTGCTGTTTTGAGCAGATCTTGGTCGGATTTATCGTAAACCCCGCCAGGAAAGCAGATTTCACCTTTATGGTGTTTCACCTGATGATTTCGAACGGTGAACAAAAGATGATCCTCAAAATTTTTCTGAAAAAGCGGAAGCAAAACCGCCGATGGTTTAAATTTTTGCAGAGTCGAAGAATGAGATAGAGGATCTAGTAATGTCGATTCATTATTCTGTGTCATTGGCATTGGCTCGGATAATTTTTTTCTTACGTCGGTTTGTGCTTTTATTTGAGGCTACTTTTCGTTTCGAGCTCTGAATTTTAGCAGCTCTTTTCGGATTCGTATAGTCGTTTTGTGCCACTTTATAAGAAGCGGAACCGATTCTTTTTGAGGCGATGATTTCAGCCCCTTTTTCGAATTGGGCTTTGGTTCCTGGAGGTATTTTAATCGTACGGCCTCCCGGAAAAGTTTTATTAGGAGTGAAAAAAGCTGAATTTAAGGATGGGTTTATCTCCTGCAGTGCGGTCACGCTTACTCCACTTGTTTCCGCTAAATTGTAGAGTGGAAGCGGATTTTGAACGGTATAAGTGTCGTATTTGAATGGCGGAGATCTTTTGATCTCTCCAAAGTAGTTTTTATAATGATTTGCCACTTCGAGAGCGGCCAAAAATTCTGCATAAAAATTTCTCGAGGCGAATTGATATCCTCCCCGGCGGTATTGAGTTGCGATGATGCCGATATCGTCTGTCCCCAGATCTGCTTTTGCGCGCGCCAAGGCTTGAACTCCCGAATTATAGGCATTAATCGCGAGGGGCCAACTCTGAAGCTGATCATAGTTTGCCCTAAGCAATCGCGCTGCCGCATGAGTCGCCTGAATCGGATCATTTCTCTCATCGATCATCGGATTCACGGTCACAAACAGTCTTCCAGTTTGGGGCATGAACTGCCAAATCCCGCTGGCACCTACTTTAGAACGAGCATCATTGTTGAACATCGATTCGACAAACGGAAGACGGCTGATCTCCATCGGTAATCCATAAGAGGTGAGAATATCTTCAATCTCCGGAAGATAAGCGCCACTTAATTCGATCGCTTTCAAGAATTTATCTTTTTGACCGGTTTGAGTTCGAAGTCGATCGGGTTGCAAAGCCTCTGAAAATTTGTTCGGCGTTTTAATCGAGTCAAAGAGATGATAAATCTTTTTTTCTTCTTCACTCAGATTTTTTGGGTCGTTATTCCCCTCCGCCAGTTTTTTCAAAATCGAACGAATTCGCTCTTTTTCTGCCTGAACCTTCTCTTTTTTCCCTGCCTGAAAAAGCCCATTTTCTGAAGGATATTGATTCGCAAGACTGGTCAGATCGACGACTGAATAAACAATCTGCATATTTTCTGTATCGTGAAAAACCACCTGATTTTTATCATATTTTGAATAAATCAATTTCCAGAATTCATAATTTGGCTTCAAAGGATCGGGGAGCGGAAAGGAATAATGAATCAGATTTCTCCCTTTTTCATCCGTGAGTTGGTTTCCACTTTCCTTGAAGTTTTTATTTTTCTTTGATTTTTTGTCGGATTTTTTTGCTGCCTGTGAGAGAGAATCTTCTTTGGTTTCAGGGTTTGCGGAACTCGAATAAAAGTTGAAGAGAAGAAATAGAAAAAGAAATGATAATAATAAAGACGAGAAAGTTGATTTGGGCCAAGGTTGATTCATCGGTTGAATGATCTCTAAAGATTACTTCAAAATTTTAGCATCGATGTTTTTGGTTCGACAAATTTAAAATAAAATGAAAATGGGTAACATTTAAGTAACTATTTGATTTGTTGTCAAAAATATTTAATTATTTTTTTTGTAGCGATTGAAAGGTTTTAAGCCGATCCCGCCAATCTTTTTTAAAAGAGGTGAAGAATGAAAAAGTTGTTATTCGTTGTTGGAATCGCCTTGGCTCTTCAAAATTTCTCCCTTTTTGCGGATGATACCGAGCTGACTTATCAAAATACCCAATATGTCTGCACCGGAGTCGGAGAGAGCAAAGAAGATGCCCGTTGGAAAGCTTATCCTCTGAAATTGATCTTTACAGCAGCCGGCAGGGCGTATGTGGCCGAGGTTTCCGCCACGATTAAAGATGGTGCGGGAAATGTAGTCCTTCAAACCACCTGCGATGCCCCGTGGCTACTAGTGAAATTGAAGCCGGGGAGGTACTTTGTTACGGCAACTGCAGAGGGAGGAGGGACTAAAACGGCAACCGTAAATGTTCCTTCTTCGGGACAGCATGAATGGGTGATACGATTTTCGGGGATTCGGGTAGAATAATGTCCGGGAGAATAAACCATAATCGGTCACTTCAAAAAAAGTGAGGGATTTCACTCTTTCTGACCTGTTTATTTGATTGCGAAATCAACCGTTTATGGTATCTATCTAAATTTACCTGATTGTTCCATTTTTCATTTTTTAAAAAACGGGTTCTCTATGCAAGGTAAACGTAAACCTCCTTTTGACGAAGCGACTCTCATTAAAAATCCCAATGAGTTTGATAAAACGAACCGCCACCTTCTCCGGGATCCCCAAATTTATCCCATTTTGGAGATTTTAAGCGGGCCAAAGCAGGGAGTTTGGTTCAGCTTGTCCCATCAACCGGAAGTGGCGATTGGAAGAGCCAACGTCAACAAAATTGTTCTGGAAGATAACAGTGTTTCTCGTTCCCATGCGGTTGTCTTTGAAGAAGATGGAAAACATTACGTGAAAGACGCAGGTTCCAGAAATGGTACCGCAGTGAACAATAAAAAAATCCAGGGGAATTATTTATTAAAACATGGCGATTCCATTAAACTCGGAATTTATGAATTAAAATTCCTCACAGAAACCGAAGAAGATACCCCGATTGAAGAGGAAGAGGTCATAGAGGAGGCTCCAAAAGATTTTGAAGAGAAAACCTTGTTGAATCAGGCGGTCGATTTAAGTCCGACTGAAAAACCGGCAGAAAAACCTGCTGCAAATCTCCCTGTCGTGAAAGAAGAGGTAAAGCAGTCGGCACCGATTGCTCCTGTATTACAATCTTCTCCCAATCACAAAAATAACCAAAAAGTAATTTTTGGAATCATTGCTATTTTGGCAATTCTGACGATGGTGAGTTTTGTTTCTTATAAAATTTTTTATAAAAAAGGAAATGTCACTGTTAAACAGCCTGTAGCACCTGTAAATCCGAAGGTGATCACTCCTCCTATTCCCACCACGCAACCCAATACAGTCGAGTATAATGATGCAGCTGGAGTCCCTGTTTTTCTCGATGTTGATGCTCAACCACTTCAGGCAAAAATATTTTATCGAGGAAAAGAGATTGGAGTTACCCCATTTAAGATCAATGAAGTGGTTCCTATTGGTCAACCCCAAGAGTTGACAGCTGTCTATCATTTTGAAGAGATGAATCGGGATTTTAGCGAAAAGAAAAGTTTTACTGTTTCAAAACAGGATGATGTCGCCACGGTTCGTTTCGAAGGATCGACAGGTTCAGTGAAAGTGAAAAGCCTTCCAAAAGGGGTGCAGGTTTATCTCGAAGGGACTTTTATTTCTGATCAGCTGAAAAGCCAAACCATTAAATTAAACGATATTGTTTATACAAGACCGATCTATCTTCCGTATGGAAAATATGTTTTGGAGATGAAGCAATCTGACAAATTGGCAGGGTCTGAAACAGTGGTCGATGTGGTAAAATACCGAAGAGAATTTATCCTTTCAAAAGAAAGTCCTGTTTATGAAATCGCCTCAAGTGATCAAGACTTGTCGATGTTTCCAGCAAAAATAAAAAGTGAGCCACCGCAAGCTGAGGTGATTGTGGATGGAAAAAAATATGGTGAAACCCCTTTTGAAGGAAATCTTCCTCTCGGAACGCATCAATTGGTGATTCGCAAAGAAGGGTTTTTTGATCATCAACAACCTTTGGCCATGACCATGAACACTTATTCTTTTATAGAGGTGGCCTTAAAAACTTCTGCAGCAGGTCAATATATTAACAAAGGGAAAGATTTGATCCGTCAAGGGCAATATCAGCAGGCGATTGAACAGTTTGCTGAATCTTTGAACCATCATCCAGGAGCCTTAGAAGTTGGACAAATCCAGACACTTCTTGGGAATTGTTATATCAAAACCGGGGCAAACGACATTGCAATCAGTTATTTTGAAAAGGCGAGAACCCAGGAAAAGTATAGAGGACAGGCAGATTTGGGAATCGCAGAAGCGAATCTCAACTCAGGTAACAAAGATGTCGCATTGTCTAAAATTGTCGATTTGATGATCAATGAAAAGGATGAAAAGATTAAATCAGATGCGGAAAATCTGTTTCATAAAATTTCCCCTTTAAAATCAGTTATTTTGGTCAGTTCTGATCCACCAGGGGCAAAATTGACTTTAAATAATCGGGAAATTGCCCAAGCTACGCCCGTTTTGCTGTCTGACCTTTCCCTGGGCTCTTATCGTGTCTCCCTGGAAAAAGATGGATATAAAAGCTTTGAGACTCGAGTTCAGCTGGTTTTGTCTTCATTTAAACCGGTTTTGGTGAAGCTGGAGCCGCTTCGATAAGAAAATAAACAAACTGTATTGATTATAAAGCTGATTTTTTTTAATATCATACGACATTAACAATTCAATGAGTGATGAAGGAGGGTTGCTTGTCTACCGAACCAAGGCACAAAGGGGGTAAAAAAGAGGTTCCCACCACGACTTATCCCCGAATAGAAGCTTTACTAGATACCGAAGATTTTGAGCCTGTGAATAAGAGCTTTACAGCCGCTTATGGAGAGCTGGAGAAAATTGCCCGTCAAAAAGCGGGGTTAGGGAAGTCGAAGCTCGCTAAAAAGGCAATGAAAGCGTATCAGCTAGTCATGGATCTTTTGAAAGAGTTATTAAAGCTCAAATATCAAATGATGGAAGCGGCAAAAAAACAGGAATCTGAAAAAAAGTAACTTTTTTTATATAAAAAGCAACTTTTGTAGGTTCATAAAGCGATAATAAACTTAGAAGCGGAATGAAAATTTTAGAGGAGGATAAAAAATATGCCATCAGAACAAATTAAAACTGAACAACAGTTACAGCAAATCAACCCGAGAACTTATGCGCTGTCTGGTAATAGACAATCGATGAGTGGCGGGGCTTTTGCCCAGGCTTTTGATTCTTTGACTCAGGTAGCAGGAGCAACGGTTCCAAGATTTACCGGGAATAACGTTGTAAATGCTGCAGTAAGTGCAGCAGGGCAATCCCGAATGGCTATCAGTGGTCCACCGATGGGTCCCGGCGACGTTACAGGAGGGGGCGGATACGGTGGTGGTGGCGGAGTGAATGGTCCTGGAGGAGGGATGGGTGGTGGTAATGCCATGGATCAGATGAACATGCAGATTGATAGAATGGCCGCTAGTAACGCCATGTTGATGTCAGCTCAGGTAAGAGTCGGAGAATTGACCACGACTTCAACAGGGGTATCCAGCGTTGTAAAACAGAAATATGAAAACTTGAACAACCTGGCAAGAAACGCAAAAGTCAGTTAATTAAATCCATTCAGAAAAATGAAAAGGGTAGCGAACAAATTGCTACCCTTTTTTTTTGCCTTCGGTTATTGTTTTTAGTTCGTAGGTGATTCCTGTCAGAGCTGAAACGATGATTTCTTTTCACCTATTTCAATTTAAAAATAAAGGAGGCGCAGAAAAATGATTGATCTTTCCACTGAAGATTTAAGGCTTATGTTGGAGGCGGGTTACTTATATTTGGCAATGCATCGGAATAAAGAAGCAAAAGAGGTATTTGAGGGGGTTTGTGTGTTGGCTCCAGAAAGCGATGTTCCTTTGGTGGCGTTGGGAAATGCTTTCTTTATTGAAAAAAAATATGATGAAGCGATCAAGTTATATCGAAAAGCTTTAAAATCAAATCCCAAGAGTTCTTTTGCTTTGGCTTACTTGGGAGAGTCGTTATTCTTTCACAAGAAAAAAGAGGAAGCCATTCAGTCATTGGAAGAGGCTTCTCAGATAGATCCCCACGGAAAGTCGGGCGATTTTGCGAGATCTTTGCTTAAGTTAATCCGTAAAGGATTTGATCCTCATTCTTCAAATGAAAAAAGCCAATAGTAGAAAACAGGATTTTTAAAAGGAAAGTCGAATAGAAATGTTGAACAAGATTTATAAAAATGGCCGGTTTTATGTTTTTTTTATACTTTTTTCCGGATTTATGGCCTGCGGACAAATGCCTCTTTACCAAGATTTATCCGAGACAGATGTCAATGAGATCTTGGTAGCCCTGCAAGATAGAGGAATAGAAGCTGAGAAGGTAAAAGAGGAAAAATCCCAAAAAGTTTCGTGGATTGTATTGGTGAGCAAAAAAGATGCGGCGAAGGCGCGTAAAATTCTGGTTGAAAGCAATCTCCCTTATAAAAAACAACCTTCATTAAGAGATATTTGTAAAGATAGTGAATTAATTCCTACTCCGCAGCAGGAAAAATGCAAAAAAATGCTTGCCTTGAAAGGGGAGATTATCAATTCCCTCGAAAGAATTCCTGGGGTCGTCGATGCCGATATTGTTTTAAATATACCTGATATTAGTGAGTTTGCGGTCGAAAGCCAGCCTGGAAAACGTCCCACTGCATCGGCAGTTTTAAAAGTGCGAAAAACTCCCGAGGGGCTTGAAATCACTGAGTCAAAAATCCAACGATTTATTTCCAATACAGTTGAAAACCTTGATCCCAGAGATGTTTCTGTGGTGATTACTTATATTCAACCGCCCGAAGAGGTTCGTAAAGAAGCAATGATTAAAAACAGTGTCATTGTGGCAGGGATTAAAATGGATATAAGCTCCAAGAAAACCTTTAAAACTTATGCGCTAGTTACCTTGGTGATTTTAATTGGTATTTCAGCTGCCCTTATTTTTAGTTTATTTCAACTGATCAAGTTGAGGCAGCAGGTGAAATTTAAGTTTGGAGAAAACTCTTCCCTAAAAGGTCAGCAAGATCAAAATGTTAAGTTAGTACAATCCACAGGTGGCGAGAAGGGGGAGAATCCCCAGATTCCGGCAGCAGGCCAGACAACCCCAAAATCATAAATTTTACTTTTGTTAACAATTCACGAAACTTTGAGAGTGTATATTACCGATAACTATCAGTAGAGGAGAAAGGTAAAATATATGGCTTCCATCGATTCAAAATCAGACTCAAAAGCTTTAGAACAACAGCAAAACATTCATTCACGACAAAGTAACGTGTTGAAAGTGGAGTATCGACAGGTGGTTGGAGGGAATGGTTTGGATAAACCGACTTTTGGCCAACGTTTTAAGCTTGCCTTGGCGAAAGTGGGGAATTTTTTTGGAGGGCTGGCCGGGAAGGTTTTGAGTTTTTTCCCTGGCCTTGGAACGGTCGGTTCAGCGGTTGCTTATGGGGTTCAAAGTCTTTCTCAAAGTGCCATGAACAGTATTTATCAGAAAAGGGGGGCGGAAGCATCGGCAGATGCGCAAGCGGCTTCATTTAACGCGTCCAACTTTTATACCCCAGGCTTTGGAGGGATGGATAACAAGCCGGCCGAAGATAATATCCAGGTTGCCCCTTTTGCCAGAGGATATGAAAAAGAAATTGCAGGAGTGGTAGAGAATAAAGGGGCTGCTGCTTCCGAGTCAATTCAGGTCGGAATATAGTTTATGAGTCTTTGAAAACATTGATAAAAGAGGCCATCATTCCCCTTTTTTGGTTAGATTTGGGGATCAAATCCCCCATTTTAAACCTGTGAATTGAGTTCGACTGAAATTCTGGAATTTTTTTAAAAATAGTTCATAAAATTCAGTGAGTTGCTCTTTGAAAAAAATAAAATAGAAACTGTGCTTGTGGCATGAACGATGCAGTTGTATTAAGTGGTAATTTTTAAATTTGAGTTCAATTGCCTTTTTGTCTAAAAGGGGGAAATACATGGAGCAAACCACTTCACAGTTTTCAAAAGAAAAAGGTAATAAAAAGAATCTAGGCGTGAGCAAAACTGTCAAGCCAGTTTTGCCAAATCCGGAAGAAGATAACTCCGGAAGAGATGCCTTGATAGAACAGTATCTCCCTTACGCTACTTCAATTGCCAACAAGGTGATACAAACCTTATCCAGCGATGCGGATGTGGAAGAAATTATTTGTAATGCCAGGTTGGGTTTGCTTGAAGCGGCGAAGAGATATGATGCGAAGTACAATGTTGATTTTAAAACCTTTGCTTATTATCGAATCAAAGGGGCAATTTATGATGGTCTTCGTAAAACCGGTTGGATTCCACGTTCTTTGTACGCGAAGATCAAGTTTGAGCAGGCGTCCAATGAATATCTTCAATCGATTTCCGATAAAGCTCTTCGATTGAAGTCTACTCCCGATGAAGAGGTGAGTGAGATTTATGAAACAGTCAATTCGTTGGCATCCATTTATATTATTTCGATTGATGCGACCGAAGAGCCGATCGATATCGAAGATAAAAGAGCCAATGACATTGAGAGGAAAGCAGAATTTCAAAAAGTCAAAGAGTTTATGAGACAGGCGATTGAAGAGTTGCCGAATAAAGAGAGAAAGCTGATTAAAATGTATTATTTTCAAAACAAGACTCTCGAAGAGGCGGGAGAGAAGTTGAAACTTTCGAAGTCTTGGACATCCAGATTACATGCAAGAGCATTAGAAATGTTGTTTAAGAAAATTAATCATATGCAATCAAAAACAAACCATTCGAGTGGTTTGCAGTCATAAAGAGGTAAGAAAGGACGTTACTATGGATCAAATTTTACAAAAAGCAAGTCAGGCAGCGGTTGAAAAGAGTTTGCCTTCCAGCTCTTCAACACAAGGGGGGGATAATTCTCCTTTTCAAAAGAAATTGGATTCTGTTCTGGGGCAATCCGACGGATCCAATGATATGGGTTCTCGGTTGCTTGAGTTTATTGACAAGTCTTTCGGAGTTGAAAAAAACGGGGGGATTAACTCTGTGGATGCAAGTTCGGTTCATGTAGAGGTTTTTGGTAAAGAAGAAGCAGATAAATCCAAAAAAGCGGGCAAAATAGATTTTGGAAGTCAGCAGGTGGAAAAGACCCCTGGCTCTGGTTATATTACCGAGCTTTTAAAAGGGATTAATCAAGATCAACTTCAGTTCGACAAGCTTCAAGAAATGATGACTTCCGGTAAAACTTTTAAACCTCAAGAATTGCTTGCAATTCAAGTAGGGGTTGGCCATTTAACCGTAGAACTTGAATTGTTAGGAAAAGGGATGGAGGCGGCAACAAGAATTCCAACCCAAGTGGTCAATATGCAAATCGGTTAACTGGAACGTTTGTTCTTTGTTTATGATAAAACCCCTCGTTCTAAAAGAGATCGAGGGGTTTTTTATTTAACTCATCTGAAGTGGTTCTTGGATCGTTTTTTTTTAAAATTTAAAATCCCACGAAAGAGATTAAAAAAATTTAATGGGATTTTAAGTTAATTTAAAATTTTTAATTTTTAAAAAAAAAATAAATTTACTTAAGAGTCCGCTTAAAATCGACCGAATTGCCACTCTCCAGTCTTAAACTTGAAAAAAAATCGATCCAAGAACCGTAAAAGTCCGTCAGATGAGTTATTTAAAAAGAAGTTATACAATACTGCTATAGCTATAGTGTAGGATATCCCAAAAATGCTAAAATTAATCGAGCAGTTAGAGCCACGTTTTAAAATAATGATCTATATCGCTTGTCTGGGTGAAAATGAGAATGCGTTTGAATTGTTCCGTTTTGCGCCACAGAGCCATGAAAGGTCTTTTGTGGAAGCAACAAGAGAGCTTCTATCGTTGCCAAAAAAAGAAAGAACCCGGCTGATTACGAAAGAGTTGAAAGAGAGTATTCAATCAAATAAAAGCAGGTCTTTGATAGATATCCATCCAGGTTGGTTTTTTGATTTTTTAAAAGAAGAGGGAAATCAAACCATCCACCTCATTTTAAGATATCTTCCTGGAGAAGTGGCAAGGTATGTCTTGGCGCATCTTTCACTCGAAACTCAAAAAGCGATTCGCCAGATTGATGAGAACAGAAAAGTTTCTGAAGATCTTGTACAGTTGATTCGAAAGAGATTTGAGTCACAGTTTTTGACTTTGGCATCTCCGACAAAAAATGAGGAGATTGATCTTTGTCATCTTTATTTCATCAAGGTGGAGCAGCTTCTCTCTTTTTTCAGAGACCTCGGATTGGAACAGCTCAGCCGCGCCTTTAAAGGGGTGGATGTTGTTGCCCTGAAGGCTTTGCTCAATCGTCTCTCTATCCAGGATGCGAAAGATCTTCAGATAAAGATGAAGAGTCTGGAAAAAGTTTCTCATCGTGAACTAAAAGAAGCTCAAATGCTTTTGCTCAATCTTCCGCTCGATACCATTGAGCCAGAATTGCTTTTTACGGAAGTCGGGATTTCCTTTTTTGCAAGAGCGATGACGAAAGAAGATCTGGAGTTTGTGAAAGCGTTGCAATTTAAGCTTCCGCCTCGTTATGGGTATATCCTGAAAAGGTATGTCTCTGGAAGCCTGATTTCGAGCAAACCAAGTGTCACAGAATGGGCGAAGAAACAGGTGTTGATGAAGTTTCAATCGTTTCCATTAAATTAAATGTGGGAGTTTCTCCTCTTTCGTCTTTCGTATCTCGTTTATTCGGAGATACGTTTCGCGAGAGACGGGAGACGTTCGTATCCATGGCAAAAATTGTTAAAAAAGAAGACTATAAAAGTCAGATTGATCTCAAAACCAAGGTCGATGTTGGAACCCGAACAGACGTTTTTGATCATTTTAAATCTTCAGGAATTGTTTCAAAGGATGCCTTAGATACCCAAGGTAAAATTCGGGCGATTTTAGAAGAGGCAAGTGCTGAGGCAGAACAGATCAAGAAAGAGGCGAAAGAAATTTTGGAGCAAGTCAAGGAGGAGATGGAGAAGTCGAAAAAAGAGGGAAAAGAACAAGGTTACCACGAGGGACTTGCCCAAGCATTGGAGTATCTGAATCAAATTCATGTCCTAAAAGACAAGATGTTCAAGGATGTTGAACCGCAATTGGTAAAACTGAGCTACGGAATTGCAGAAAAAATTATCCATCGACAGATCAAGGAAGATGATTTGGTGATTGTCGAAATTGTTCGCCAGGCAGCGCAGGCGGCATTGGGACAAAAACTGATCATTCGGGTAAATCCGGAAGATTTGAAAAATCTGAAAGCAAACGAAAATCTTGTTTTAAGTCATATTGAGTCGAGTAAAACCATCACCTTCAAGGAAGACAAAGATATCCAGTCTGGAGGATGTATTATCGAAACCGAAGTCGGCACGATTGATGCCAGATTAGAAATCCAAATGGCAGCCATTAAAAAAGCGCTCAATGTGTAAGAGAGTCGAATTGTTTTTTTAAAAGATATAAAAAATTTATGTCATCCAAAAATGCATCCCATCTATCTGATTTAATGACCGAAGAAGATCTCCCGAAGATTGATCTGATTCCGTATCTTCGTATTGTCGAAAACTTACCAAGCTATCGTGTCAAAGGAAGAGTAACTGAGCTGACAGGGCTAGTGGTTAAAGCGGTGGTTCCTGGAGTGAGGGTGGGAGAACTCTGTTTTATTGAACCGCTTCATAAAAAAAATCCGATCAAGGCAGAGGTGGTGGGATTCAAAGACAAAGAAGTTCTTTTAATGCCGCTTGGGGAGCTGGAAGGGATCGGTCCGGGGAATGATGTGATTCCGACCGGTAGTTGTCTCATGGTCAAAGTTGGCAATGGCCTGTTGGGGAGAGTATTGGATGGGTTGGGAGATGCGATCGATATCGATCAGCGGGGGGTTTTGAAAGTGTATGAAGAGTATCCGGTCATGGCGGCACCGCCTGATCCTCTTCAGAGAAGAAGAATTCTTGAACCGATTTCAGTGGGAGTCAAGGCAATCGATGCGATTTTAACCTGTGGGGAAGGGCAGAGGGTCGGTCTTTTTGCGGCAGCGGGGGTTGGAAAAAGTACCACTATTGGAATGATTGCGAGAAACACCGAAGCTGAGGTGAACGTGATCTGCCTCGTTGGGGAGCGTGGTCGTGAAGTGAGAGATTTTCTCGAGCATGATCTGGGTGAAGAAGGACTCGCAAGATCGGTTGTGGTGGTTGCAACCTCAGACCAGTCTTCCCTGGTTCGCGCAAAGGCGGCGTATGTTGCCACGGCGATTGCCGAATATTTTCGCGATCAGGGGAAAAAAGTCTTGTTGATGATGGATTCTGTCACCCGTTTTGCCCGAGCCTTGAGAGAGATCGGTCTGGCGGTCGGCGAACCTCCCGCAAGACAGGGATTTACCCCTTCTGTTTTTTCGACGCTTCCAAAACTCCTTGAGCGTTCCGGGAATTCTGACAAAGGTTCCATCACCGCATTTTATACAGTTCTTGTCGAAGGGGATGACATGACCGAGCCGGTGGCAGACGAAGTCCGTTCGATTCTCGATGGCCATATTGTTTTATCGCGTGATTTGGCAAATCGTGGGCATTATCCGGCCATCAATGTTTCTGAAAGTGTGAGCCGTGTCATGACCAGTATTATTGATGCCGAACATTTGGAAGCGGCAAAAAAATTGAAAGAGGTGGTGGCCAACTACGAGAAGGAACGCGATCTCATTCTGATTGGGGCCTATGAACAGGGTTCTGATCCGAAGGTCGATTATGCCATCGAGAAAATAGAAGAGGTAAACAATTTTTTAAAACAACCGGTCGATGAAAAAATCGAGTTTTATGATTCGATTGAACAACTGAAAATGCTCTTTTCATAATTTTGAGTCGGCCTAAAAATTTTTAGCCTTTAAATTGGAAGTTTGATGGCAAGCAAAAAGAAATCAAAATATCGTTTACTCCCCCTATTAATCGTCAAGGAAAAGCAGAAGAGAAAAGCGGAAATCGAGTTGGGACGAGCGATTAAGCGGGTTGCAGATGAAAAGGAGAAACTGAAGAAGCTGGAAAAAGAAAAAGAAGAGATTATTGAAAAGAAAAAAAATGCCCGTTTGGAAATGAGCCGGCAGGTTTCCGCGGGGGAGAGCAGAATCTATGATTCAGGCATTCATCTAAACTATCTGGAAAAACTCCAGGATGACATTGTCGCAAAAGAAAAAGAGATTGAACATCAACACGAAGTGATCCGGGAAGCAGAAGAGGCGGTCAAGCAGGCAAGAAGAGATTATATTGATGCAAGCCGCGATCTGAAAATGATGGAGAAACATAAAGAGCTTTGGGAAAAATTCCAGTTGAAGAAGCTCGACAAGCTGGAGCAAAAAGAGATGAACGAGTTAGGGAATGTCATCCATCAACTCAAGGGGATGAAAGGATAATCTTATGAGTATTGATGAAGTCAACAGGCCGAGTTCTTCTGAAATAGCCAAAGAAGATTTTAACAAAAATCTGAGAAATAAAGATTCTGCTCAAATGGCAAAATCCGGTCAGCAATCGGCTCGACAGGTGAAAGAGAAAAGTGCCTTTGAAAAAGTTCTCGACAACGTTACCCAGAGCACCAGTGAGGCCCAGGCGGAAGAATCCAAAAAATTTGATGCCCGGTTAAAAGAGGTTTTGTCGGATGAAAACAAGCACGATGACAAAAAGCAATCTTCCAAAAAAGACGAAAAAACAGACGACAAAAAAAGTTTAAAATCGGAGTCGGAACATAAAGAAACGGGTCGATCCAAAGAGGGATTAATCAAAGACCGGGTGTTAGGTAAACAGGGGAGCGGAGGAGAAAAATCCGGAACCGGTGGAGGAGGTTCTTCAGGAAAAGATTCTTCCAAACAGTTTGGTCAAGGGCAATTCAAGCAACCTCTTGCCGCTCCTGCGAGCCTCGCTCCGACTGAGAAAGTTGCCTCCCTGGATAATGTATTCGCCCTAAAATCTGCCCAAACAAGGCAGGTCGGCCAGATTCCCAAAGTGGTTTTAGATGCCATTGTCCAGTCGATTCGAATCGGATTGAATAAAAAGCTGGAGAAAGAGATGCAGATTGATTTGTCCGATCAAGTTTTCAAAGGACTTTCCTTGAAAATCAGTTCTCATCAGGGAAAAGTGGAGGTTACTTTTTTGACCGGTGATGCAGAGGTTCGGCGCCTTTTTGAGGGACAAAAAAACAGGATTGGTGATGCTCTCAAAGAAAAAAATATTCAGGTTTCCAATGTTAAAGTGCAATTTTTGGGTTAATATATCCCGGCACGAAGAATATAATAGCTTTTGTTTTCAGGTGAGATTATTCCACTCCTTGACAACTTGGGGCGAAGGAAAAGTCCCATACAAATCTTGAAATGATAATAGTTTTTTTGATGACAATTTATGCCTCCAGAAAATAATCACGAAAAAAAGGTCACCCCTTTCCTGTTTCAAGGGCTCTCGAAAATTTCCCGAAGAGATCTTGAAATAGAAAATGCGCTCTTGAATTATTTCCCCTCCTCTTCTTCGGGAGGATTGTTGCAGCAAAAGCTGGAGGAGTTTTTGACCGATCAATTTGGTTTAAAATCGAAAATTCGTCTTGAAAAATTTGAAGAACAAAAGTTGGCAGATTTTTTAAAACAGGTTCCGGAGTTTTGTGTTCTTACCGTTTTGGGGGCTGAGCCCCTTTCCTCCAAAGTATTTGTCTGGATCGACTCGATGCTCGCCTTCTCCCTGATTGACCGTACTTTGGGAGGAGTCGGAGAGTTGCCGACCGAGCTTAGAGGGCTGACATCGATTGAAGAAGGGGTGTTCCAATATTTATTATTGAAGACGATGCATCAGGTTTACCAGCTCTGGCAAGAGTCGGCCGCGATTCAGTTCAGGGTGGAATCGATTCTAAAATCCCGAAAGGAGCTTGCTCCCTACCTGACCGAAGACGCGAAGGTTGTTTTGTTGCATTACCGAATTCAGGTGGGACCCTGCGTCGGTTTTTTTGTGATGGCGATTCCTCATCCTTTCATTGAAAAAGGGATGTTGCATCGTGCTCCGCTGGAGTCTCCTGAAAGAACACAGGATTATCAATCCGAACAGAAAATTTTCGGGCAGATGGGACATATTCGCACTCCCCTCTGGGTAGAAATCGGAAAAGTTTCCCTGACCATGGCCGAGAAAAACCAGCTTGAAAAAGGGGATGTGATTCTTTTTGATGAAACTCATGCGCAGTTTGTTCAGGGAGAGCTGACAGGAAATGTGATCGCGAGAGTCGGTGAAGGAAAAGGGGGAGGATTGTTTGCACAGCTGGTTTCAAGTGCTTCTCCCGCAATTATAAAAATACTTGATTTTTATGGAGGTGATTAATGGCCAGAAATCCTGAAGATGATTTTGAAGGAGCCGAAAACGAAAACGAACAAGATCCTTTTGCCGAAGGGGAGCAGGATTTTTTTGAATCTTCGGAATCTTCCGAAAACAATGACTTTCCTGAAGAATCGCCCGAATCTTCCAATTCCTCCTACTCTTCCGGTTCCGAGGGCGGATCTGACAAAAAAGTGATGAATCTGACCAGTGATATTCCTGTCCAGATCGTTGCCGTGCTCGGAAAAAAAATGGTGACCGTGAAAGAAATTGTTTCTCTCCGAATGGGACAGGTGATCGAGCTGAATCGTCTTCCCAATGAAGCGGTTGATCTGGTTGCCAATGGAAAACTGATCGCTAAAGGGGAGTTGGTGGAAATTGACGGAAGATTGGGTTTGAGAATTTTAAAAATATTTGATTGATACTGGGGCGTATCTTGTATCTCGTATTTCGTATCTCGTGAAAAATGAGGGGCGAAGCACGAGATACAAAATGCGAGGTATGAATGCTCTCTTTTTTCCTGCTGGCAGAATCAACTATTGCTTCAACGGCGACGAATCTTCCCGAACCGTCGATTGATTTCAGCTGGCTTTTTATCAAGGTTATTTTGGCGATGATTCTGGTTTGTGTGACCGCCTATTTCGGAATCAAATATCTGCTTCCAAAAGCGTCCTTTATCAAAAAGTCGAGTCGATCAGAGATTGAGATCCTTGAACGATTTCCGCTTGAGCCGAGAAAAAATCTTTATATTTTAAAAGTAGACAACCGTCGTGTCTTGATTGGAACCACTGAAAACTCAGTCAATTCTCTCCTGGAGTTGGAGGAAAAGGAGTTCACTCGTGATGGCAAAATTTCTTGAATCGAAAATTTTAAATCTCTGGTTGAAAGCCGCCGTTTTTTTTCTCCCCTTTCTGGCGTTGATTCCTTCTGCTTTTGCCCAGGGAAAATCGGGTGCAGAACTCTCCAAGCCGCTTGTGATGATGTTTGCCCTTTCTCTGGTCGCGGTAGTGCCGATTCTTCTGGTGATGATGACCTCCTTTATCAAGATCACGGTGGTTTTATCGCTGATTCGAAGTGCGATGGGAACACAACAGATTCCTCCCAACCAGGTGATTACCGGGCTTGCGATTATCCTGACCATTTACATCATGTTTCCGGTTGGATTGGAGGTTTACCGAAATACGGAAAGTACGATTAACCAAACTACTTCGCAGGGGGTTTTTTCGCAGGCAACCGTCGGTTTATTGAAAGATGGGGTGAAAAAAGGGCAAGAGCCGATCCGTGGTTTTTTGGTCAAGCATGCGACTGAAAAAGAGAGAACCCTCTTTTTTAATCTCGCCAAAAAAATGCAAAAACCGGAAGATCGCGAATTGATTCAAGACAATGATTTTCTGATTTTGGTTCCTTCGTTTATCGTCAGTGAGTTGGCAAAAGCTTTTCAGATCGGTTTTATTATTTTTCTTCCGTTTTTGGTGATCGATATGGTGGTGGCAAATATTCTCCTTTCGCTCGGAATGTTTCAATTGTCTCCGATTACCGTTTCTTTGCCCTTTAAACTGCTGTTGTTCGTTTTGGTTGATGGCTGGTATCTGATCACCAAAGGTTTGATTATGGGATATGTGTGACGTAATTTCTTGGAGGAAATAAATATGGAAAATTTTCTGATCACAATTTCACAACAGTCGCTTTATCTGGTTTTGATTCTTTCTGCGCCGGCAGTTCTTGTGGCGATGGTGGTTGGATTATTGATTTCCCTGGTTCAGGCAACCACTCAGGTCCAGGAGCAGACCCTGACCTTTGTTCCAAAGCTGGTGGCGGTGATGGTGATGCTTGCTTTGACGGGGCCGTGGTTGATGGTTCAGCTCATCTCTTTCACCCAAAACGTTTTAGATCAATTCCCTAAATATATCCGATAGGGAGTATTCAATTGCCTAATCAAGCTCAAAATTTGTTGAATGGTATCGGAGTGTTTGACTTCAATCTCACCGACTCCCTCGTGATAGGAGGGCTGATCTACATCCGAATTTTGATGGTGATTACGCTGCTTCCTTATCTCGGAGGAAAAACCGTTCCCGCCATGATTAAAGGGGCTGTGACACTTGCACTCACCCTGTTTGTTTATTTTTTGATTCTTCCGAGCCTTGATGTAGGAGCCCTCCCCCAACCCTCCTATTTGATCGGCGTTTTATTCATGAAAGAGGCGTTATTTGGTTTTCTGATTGGGTTTGTCAATATGATGGTTTTTCAGGGCATTCAAGCGGCTGGCAGTATGATCGATAACCAAAGATATGTCGCCAATGCGAGAGTTTTTAATCCCGCTTTAGGGGCGCAGACCTCTATTTTCGGCTCTTATCTCTTTCAGTTGTCCGTGGCTCTTTTTATTGCGATGGGGGGACACCGATATATCCTGAATGGGTTGATTCAGAGTTTTCAAACGGTTCCACTTCTCTCTTTTCCCAATATGGGGGTAGGGGTCACTCCGCTGATCGAATTAATGATTCATCTGGCGGCCGATACTCTGATTATCTGCCTGCAACTCTCTGCCCCGGTTTTGATTGCCATTTTTGTGGCGGATCTTATCTTGGGGGTAACAAATCGTATTGCCCCAATGATTAACGTGTTTGAAATGGGGTTTAATATCAAAGGGTTTGTCGGGGTTTTGCTGGTTTATCTTTCAATCCCCTTAATGGTTTATCAGATGAAGCATTGGTTTCAGGTAATGCTCAATGGCTTTAATAAGTTAACTATCTATTTTCATTGATATTTATTCATTTTTTAGCATCAATGCAGAAAACAATTACTCAATCAAAATCATTCGATTGCTTTTATGAAGCATTTAAAGCTTATTAGAAAACAGAGAGCCATGTGTGCTTGGGGTGTAATTATTAAAAAAATCTGACTTATTTAAGCAACTTGAACTTACTTTTTTGACGATAACTCTAAAAGAAGGTTCAGAATATCGGGACCTCTGAATAAGTTATTAAAAAGGAGCTAGAAAATTATGGCAATCCCTATTTCCAGATCGTCCAACTCAAATTCAAATATTGATAATTCGACCAAAAAAGCAGAGGCGAGAAAACAGGAAAGACAGGCGCTCACTGCTGCAACCGATAAAAAAGTTCAGCAGGTTCAGTTTGCTAGTCATGAACGTGCCCAAGCGATTGGCCAAAAAAGATTAGAACAGGCGATGCAAGAAGCCGAAGGTTTTGGATTTGATGTCGTTCGGGTGAAAGCTGAAAACGGAGAAGTGGTTGCTTTCCGAATGGATGATCTTCAAAACTGGGGCTTTCATTCTGCGACTCCTCAAGCAGCCGGAATGGAGAAGTGGGGAAATGTTCCAGAACCAAGGCAAAATTATCAGGCACAAACCGGAGCTCCAGCTGCCAATCGCCAGGCGATTTCAGGCCCACCTCCTGGAAATGAAGATCCTGTCGGTTTTGGAAAGACGATGGAAAGCCAAAACAGTTATCTTTTTAATACCATTACGAGTGGAACGTTAACCGATCAATTATTTGCCTCGAAAAGAACGGTTCGTCGAATGAACGATGCCATGCAGGCAAAATGGCGATTGATTATCGCTCAAATTATGATGGGTGATTTTGTCAGTGCAGCCAGTTCGCTCACGATGATGTTAGAGATGGATAGTCGTGCGGCGATTACCAATTCAGTGACGGGTCTTGGAAAAGCGATGCGAGCGAGATCCCAAATTATGGCAATGATGGCTCGAAATGCCCCTCCACCCCCGGCTGGATCCGAAAGTGCACAAGCTCAAGCAACTTACGTGCGAAGAAACTCCCAATATATGCACCGACAACAGATGTATCAGAACGCGTTAACCATTGCGAACCAGGGAATTCAATTCCAGCTCGATGGAATAGGAGATATGCGTAAATCGGTCCAACAGTTTAGAGATTGGGCAGTCGGATTCAAAGAAGCTGAATGGAGAACGATTCAGCATGAAGCCAATATGCGGACTTAAAAGGATGGCAAACTTTTTAAAGCGGCTTTTGGGTAAAACGAAAGTCGCTTTTTTTGTGCATTGATCTTTGATAGTTAAATATTCTTGTCGTTTGACCTAAGTGATGTCGAAGAGAAACTCCTTGCGACGGTGAGGGGAGGATGTTAATTTTATTTTTAACATTATCCTTTTTTAGAGGTTTCTTTCATGTCGAATCAAAATCCACCCAAATCAGAGAATTTGCTCACCCCAGAAGAATTAAAACGGGAACTAGAAAATGAT
>CAZSRQ010000017.1:0-27399 GCA_964609335.1 uncultured Pseudomonadota bacterium | reverse complement strand
ACTTCAAACATATCCATACAAAAAATTAAACCTTTTTAACCAAACGGGTTCTAAGTTATTTTCAGAATGAAATCTCCTCTTCATCTTTTCCAAATTCTATTTCTCGGATCAATTTATCAATCACAGTCTTCTTTCCCGGTTGATCGCTCATTCTCCTTTTCAACTCTGCGAAGGCATCATATCCAGAATAAGCGGTATTTTGGTAGAAGTCCGAGGCGAGCTGTTCAAAGCGTTCGAGATCTTCTTCCTGCTCGCATCCCTTCAGATAGGCTCGAATCAATTCTGTGAGAATCGGAGAGCATTCGTCGAAAAAAGAGAGATCCATCAATAAAAAATCATCGGTGGTATTCTGTTCGAGGCCAAAGAGAATCAGCGATTTTAAATTCGGATTCGCTTGTTTAAAATATCTCCTCAAGAGAGGATAATTTGGATTTTCTGATTCCTTCTCTTCTTTAAAAGCACGAAGTAAATCAGGGCTGAACTCGATTCGCCCTTCAAAATAATCGATCAGTTTTTGTTGATTGAGATTTAAAGGGGTCGCTCTTCTTTCCTCAATTTCCTCCTCTGGATCTTCTTCATCATCCATCCAGACATAGCCTCGTCTTTCCAAATCTTCGATGACATCTTGAGGATTTGTTTGAGAGAGTTCCTGCAAATCTTCCTCGTCTTCGTCAAAGTAAAAAGGGGTTTTCTTAGACATGTTTTTTAATCTCCGAGATTATTCCCACGGCATATCTTCCCAATGGAGAAATTCCTGAACAGCCGCTTCGGCAATGCTGTATCCCTGCCCTCGAGAATTTTGCTTTTCATAAGGCACTTTTGCTTCCCTAAAAAAGGATTCGACGATTTTTCTGAGATCGCGCTCGTGCTCTTCTTCATAGGGTTCCTCAGAGGCAAGAATCAAAGAGTGAGCAACCGATCCTTCTTTGGGAGGGGAAGCTTTGGATTTGTTGTAGGCTAAATGAGTTGCAAATTGGAGCATCCCTGCAACCAGAGGAGCCAATCGATGGGTTCTAGCGTGAGGGACAAGGATGGCCAACATTTCCAACCAAACTCGGTAAGTCTCATCCCCTACGACCGATGCTAAATTTTTTTCCAATTTGGAAGCTTGTGTCATCTTGATTTTTCCTTTATTCAATCGAATTTGGAAAAACAATTTAAATTTTTTGCCTAATAAAAGGGGAAGTTAAGTTTTCGGTCAAAATTTTTAAGAAGGAGCTAGAAAATGAAAATTAACATCGATCAATTGTCGGAGGCCGAACTGATTGAGCTGAACCACAAGGTCGTAGAGCGATTACGACTCATACGGCAGATGAAAGCGCACAAGGAGATGTTTCAATTCAAGATCGGTGATCGGGTGACCTTCGAGTCATCCAACCAAGGAACTCAAACCGGAATATTGACTCGGTTCAATAGAAAATCGGTCACGGTGATCACAGACAACGGCGGGCATTGGAATGTAGCCCCTTCTTTCATTCGATTAGCGGAAGATGCGTCGGTTTCTAATCCGCTCAAATTATTGAAGTGAGCATCAGCATTCGACTCTAACAACCTATTCAATGGATTTAACGAGATTGGCGAGATTTATTCCTAGAGCTTTAGCAATCCTAAAAACTGTATAAAAATTCACCGCTTTTTTACCCGATTCGATTTTTTGAAAATGCTGGGGTGAGAAATCATATTCCTGCATGTCTTCAAGGGTCATTCCTTTATTGATTCTTATCTTTCTGATCTCAGATCCGAATTTTCTAAAAAACTTTTTTTGATCTTTATCCATAAATTTCCTTGTCGAGGAAATTTAATGGATTATTTAGCCCGAAAGGACAAAGTCCGATCGGGCTAAATTACAAATTGACATGATAAGCCCGATAGGGCTATGGGAAGTAAGCTTTTCGAAACTATTTAAAGGAGATTGATATATGAAAAAGAGGATTTTTATTATTTTTATCTTGGCAATCCTTTCGGCCTGCAGTGGAGGAAACGGCAGCGGTGGTGAAACAGCAGCCGGCAGCAATCCTCCCAATTCAATTCTTGGCCAATTGATTCCCGACGCCCAGGCGCAGCAAGGACCTATCGACTCAACAAATTTAGTTGGAAGGTGGAAAGGGATTATTTATTTCGGAGATACCACCCATGAGTTCGAGATCAATCTGAACGGAGATGGATCTTATCTCTGCACTAAAACCCAAAATTCTTCCTGTTTTTTGTGCAATAGCAGTGATCCTATTAAAACTGTAGATGGAACTTGGAAGATCCCCACTAAACGAAGCGTTGCCTTCATCCCTACTAACCGAGCACAGGCGCTTGCTTATTGGAATCATCCGGTGACCTTTTTCGAAGCAGGCTATCTTGAGTCGTTGACCACTTGTAATGGTTGGATGGTACCGATGACTCTAACAAAAAATCAGTAATTGATTCTTGGAAAGTGGATAAAGAAGAATTTTATTTGAGCAAATCGGCTAAAGAGCATTTAAAGGTTTTGGCAAGCTTCACAAGCGTATCAAGTGTGGCGTTAATCTGGCCTGCTTCGATTTTTTGATAGTAACGATAATTGAATCCGCGGTCTCTCATTTCTTCTTGGGTAAACCCGCGAAGCTTTCGGATCTTTTTCACGTTTTTCCCAAGCAAAGCCATCGCCTGCTCTAAAGTCATCCGCTTTAGGTAAAACAGTTTGACAAATACAGACACGTTCTCTTAAGAACGTGTTCCTTATGATGAAATACAAACAGCTCATTAAGTGTCTATTTATTGGGGCCTTTGTTTATTGGGTGGTGATCCGATCAGGAGAAGTTGGATCGGAAATCGCTCTTCTCCTCGCTTTCATCTCAGCAACTGTATGGGATTTAGTCAGTAAGAAAGAAAAGAAACCATGTATTCTTCAATTAATAGTGACACCTAGAAAAGGAATATTGCAATGTCCTGAATACAAAGAATATTACGAGAAATTGCATCAGAAATACGCAGCCTTAAACGATGAAGAAAAAGAAAAATCAGACAACTCCACGAATTGTTTGATTAATGAACCGATAAAATTCAACATTTATGATCGGCTCGTTTGGTCGGAAAACGCGAAGAGTGTTCAATTCGATATTTACTTTTCTGGTAAGCTGTACGGTGACTTACTCAACCGCTTTTCTCCCGATGAGAAAAAAGAGCCTACTTTTTGTCTCGGCGTTCGAAACGGTCTCTTAAATTTTCATTTTTTACCTGATCCGGATAACTTTGAAGAAGGTGATATAGAAGAAAGGTTAGATAGAATGAATGAAGCCTATGATAATCCGATTTGCCAGTTTCCCTTATTGATATTTTCAGGGTTGCCCGGAGAGTTGATGAATTGGGGAGACGAGTCCGAGGTAATAAAAAAACAGGCAAAACTTTTCAGAAAAATTCGAAATTCGAATATCGAGAAGCGCATTGAGATGGAGAAGAATTTAATAAAAGAGTACGGGTTTGAATATGTTGTGGAAAATGAAGATTATCAATTCAGAGATCCCTATGAGCATTATAAGAACAAATACTTTGAGATCGATATGAGGGTGATTTAGCTAGTTGCAGACTTTACTATATCAAATAAAATCAATGGTTTATAAGTTCATCATTTAAAAAATCCATTTTTAATTAAAAATGGATTAATCCGGATTCGATTAAGAATAAAAAATAACACCCTCCCTAGCAACAAATTTCGATTCTTTACCGATATTTATAGGGCAATGGCTATTTCCGCTAAAGATAGAGATTCGGTGCTGCAATCTCGTAAAGATCCTTTGCCTCAAGGAGACGTCGGTATTGGTTTAGAGGCTTCGTCGTTTCACTCTCCAGCCAAAAAAGAGGATTCTCTTGTAATCTCAGAAGATACCTATGTTGTTCTTTTACCTCCCACTTCTCCTCTTCCTTTCTCTGATCCAAGACAAGCCACCCGGTTTCTCCCCCCTCTTTTTGCTCCTCCTTCCGCGGAAGAGCGAGCTTTTATTCAACATCAACTCTTTGAAGGGATTAAAGAGGTCAGTCAAGCAATTGCTTCAATGGAAGCGCGTCAAGAAAGTCGGGGATGGTTTTACAAGGTTTCAGATTTCTTTTTCGGTCCGGATGAGCCTGACTTATATATCGCACAATCGAAATATTACCTCCATCAGGCAAAAGAATTTTGGATCGCTGGTTATTTTGGAGAATCTCACAGACTTCTTTTGAAAAGTGCAGAAGCATTTGAGGAATATCAAAAACGATACGGATCCTATCTTTTAGAATCCTCCCATCATGAATCTAAAATTGCATTCGGGATAAAATGTGCTTTTGCGGTGGGTGCGCTCATTCTTACAGCGGTCGTTTTCTCTCCATTGCTCCCTTATCTCCCCTTCGCGCTTGAACTTGCAACAACCGGAGGGGTTCTTGGGCTTGCTAAAGCGGGAACAGGGCTTATTGCAGGAGGAATCGCTGTTTATTCTTCTGCTTCTTTAGTAGGACAAGCGCTCACCCCCGGAGAAAAAATATTAGACCCGATTCAGATGCAAAGAGATATGCACATAGGAGCTTTCATCGGATTAGCTCCTTTTGCTGGAGCGGCAGGAGCGGGTTTAGCGGCCGGTACCGAGGGAACAACAAGATTTCTGCTTCAGAATCTTCCGATGGCAGGAACTGCGGGGATTCTTTCTGTCGTTCGAACTTATGCCAAAGAACAAGATCCCAAGAAAGCTGCTCTATCAGGAGGGATTGTATTTGGTGCAGCTTACGCTTTTCCTCTGATGGCTTTGGGAATGAATAGACTTTTCCCTTTAACGAAAGGAAATGAAGGAGAATTAGGAAAGATTATTTCTCTTCAGGATCACCGAGCTAAGCTTTTAGCGGAAAGTGGTGAAGAAGGAATTCCTGCGTCTCCTTTTGCTCCGTTTCCGGCAAGAATTGGAGCGCCTGATAGAAGCAATGTTGTTCCACTTTTTGGAGTAAGGCCAGCTCGAGTGATGGAGGGTGGAGCTTTGAGAACTATTCCTAATCGAGCAGTCGCCTACAATCCTCAACGCCCTTATTTGGGAGGGTCGGCTGTACCTCAACTCCAAGTAAATCCAAATCAAGAACCAACTCCGGAGCCAAGTCCAACTCCAATTTCTTTGTCTTCTGAATTTTCCACTCCGAATTTTGCATCAATTTTATTTGATCCTCGAGACTTAATGAATATTCCAGAGACTCCCTGGTTTATCCCCTCTTTTGTGACAGCCGAGGATCGATATTTAAGTTTTTTCGAACAGGAGAATCAAAAACTATTCAGAAGACTTGGAGAAATAGGAGTTAATTGGAATTCGCCGAATGCAATTCGAATGAGTACTGGAGGACCCGATAGTGCTGATGCAGCTAAAGAGGTTGGAAATGGAGAGGAAGCAGAAGAGCCTGCTCAAGTTTTAACTCAAGATTTAGTTCTTGAAGAAAATAAAACCGGTCCACAAGAACTTTTAGTTCAAGTCGAAGCTGAATTTCAAAGGGCATGCGACTTTTATACTGCGTTAATTCCTTCACTTCCGGATGAGGTAAGCCAAGCTTATTGGAAGGAAATTTTTCTAATCCGTCATCATATCGAGTATTGGAGAAGCGAAATTGCTCATCTCCCTTCTGAAACAGTAGGAGTGCAGGCCCGCTATAGAGAAAATATTCGGATTGGAGAGCGATTGCTCTTGGATCGGGTTTTAAGCTTTTTAGCAGTGCTTTATGCCGAACCGATTGATGAAGGAAATCTCGCTCAAATTGGTCTTCGCAGTCCGTTTGGAATCCGCCCTCGAACTCAAAAAGAACTCCCTTCAGGCAAACCAGAATCTCCTTCATTACCCGCAGGAGTGGTCCCTACCTTAGTCAACCGAGATATAGGTTATGGAAAGGTTCTCGTTTTAAGACCTCATCAAGAAGAGGGCTGGGTGAGAACGAAAGGATGGTTAAGTTCTCAGTGGGTAAAACTACAAGCGGGCGAAACGGTTCCTCCAGAATTTCTTCAAGCAACTATTGTCATGCCGGTAGGAGGAGGAAAAACTAGAACCATGGTGGCTGACTTTGCGGCGACCTTAGACATGGGAATCTTTCAACTAGGAGATAAGCTGATTCTCCTAGATCATACTGATCAGATTCACGGACAAAACTTGGAGGCAGTGCAACTCTTAAGAGCTTACTTTAGAAGAAAAATGGGACGAGAATTAAAAGTAACCGATTACAAGGCAGAAGAAAAGAATGTGAAAGGGGATGTAGTATTGGTGAGTATCCCTACCGTGAATACTGAAGAGAGTCGCTACCAGTTGGCTCGAGAGTTAAAGGCTGCCTTAGGAGTTACCGGTAAAATAGCGATGGTGGCGGTGGATGAAGTTCATCACTTAGAGCTAGGAAGGGAAAAAAGCAAAGAAAGCTGGATAGAATTGCTGGAGGTCTTACGCCAAGTTTCTCCCAATTTCTTTCGATTGGGGTTCACAGCTACTCCTACAGGAAAAGAAGGGCGAGTAATCTTCAGACTTAGAGAACAAGAACTCATGCAGGCAAGTGTCACCCCGAGGACTTATCTGGTTCGAGTCGATGGGGTCGATCTAAGCCAGTTAAAAGTAGGGAAAGATGCGGATGATTTTAGTAGCAAAGCTTTAGTGAGTGTCCTTCTTGATCATCCAGAACGGAATCAAAGAATTTATCAAGCTTTAGAAACGGATGGGATTCGAAAGCTAAATCAAAGCCCGAGTGGAAGGGAACAATTAGAAGCGACGATTGGGTTTGGAGGAGATTTGGACCATGCCGCCATGCAGGCGAGAGATTATGTAAAATATTTCTCTCAAGGAAAAGGAGCTCTGCATGATCGACGATTCATTCTATTAGGAGAGGAGGAGGGAAAAATAAAAGCGAAAGAATTAGAAAATGCTCTAAAGGCTTATCGAGATGGAAAAGTGGATGGAGTCATTGCCGTGGTTTCAGGAAAATCAGGGGCTCAGAAAGGAAAGGTATTGGAGGCAGCTGACAAAGGAGAAATTGAAGCGGCCTTTACGGTAGATGCCTTGGTAGAGGGAGCTGATCTTTACATGTTCACCCATCAGATTGGTGGGAGGCCGACCTTTTCTCGAATTAAGAAAGGGCAAGAACGAGGAAGAACCAATCGACGAAATCCAAATGAAGTGAGCAATGAGGGAGTTCTTCTGCGAGATCCTCCTCGAATTCTGTTTGATGTCATTGATCATTACTCAAGCTATGACCGAGCTTTAGTGCACTATGGGGATGTAATGGGAATCACCGGTCATGCAAGAGTCCCCTACGGAAGACTCTTCGATGCTTTAGCAGGACAAGAAGTAGACCAGGTTGACCAAGATGGAACAAGGGTGGTTCGTCTCGATCCTAAGGCAATATTGGACGAACGAACAAAGCCAAAACCTATTCCTAAACCGCCCGCTGTTTCCCCATGGACTCCACTGATTGAACTACTTCGAGGAATTCTTGAAACTCAATATGGCTCCGATATGCAAGCTCTTGCTCAAGATTTGGGAGAGACTGAAGAATATATCGAACAGCTTTTGAGAGGAGAAGGATGGACAAACAATCAATGGTTCTTAAGAAGACTCTCTACTCTCCTTTATCAACGAAGAGATCTTTTTCTGGACGAGCTGAACAGTGCTTTGGGTCTAAGAAGTGAGAATATTGAACCAGCAGATCTTCAGCTCTTAAGAGAAGCTGTAGCGCTTTATGAAACCTGGGAAGGAAAAACTCCTCCGGGACAAACAGTCTTAATTCAAGGAAATAAAGCAGGCATAGAAGCACAAATCCTGCCAGAGACTTTGCAAAAATTACAACGAGGAGCGATTGGAGAAAGAGTTTGGGCCGAATTATGGAGAGGAATGGCGATTTATTTTCAAAATAACCTTTGGAATAGAAACCAACCCGATGAAAGAAGGGAAAGAGCTAATCAAGCGTATGTAAATTTAAGAGATCATTTATTTAACCGCTGGGGATGGTCTTTAGAAAGCAATGGAACTAGAGAGTATTTACTCTACCGAGCCCGAGAAGGGACACTTCTGAGATTTAATACAATTCTACCGAGAGAAGTTGCAAAATTAGGATTGCCTGTTCAGGATGCTGAACGTTCTCTGAGCCAATGGTTGAGAGAAGGTAAAGTCGAATTTAATAATAAGATGACCCCTACTAAATTTTATCCTCAGGTTCGAGTTTTATTAGGATTAACTGGAACTGGGGAAACCCAGGCTCTTTCTTTAATAGAAGCAGCAATTTTTGAAGCCCATCCGAATTGGCCAAGACAAGCTACAAATGCTCGAGAACAACTTCTTTTAGTAGCTCGAAAAAGAGCTGCTCAAAAATTCGGTGGAGAATTACCATGGGACATTGGCGAAAACTTACCGAAGCAGAAACCTCATTCTACACTTACACGATGGATCAAAGGTGAAGAAATCAAGTTAGGAATTGGTCTTAGTCCTCTCGAATTTTATTCTCAAGTACGAGAATTGTTAAAAGTGACTGGAATGGCTGAGAAGGAAATTGATATTTTAATAGAAAGAGCTGTTTTTGAAGACCATCCAGATTGGCCAACACAAGCAAACAATGCTCAGGAAAGATTAATGCTTGCTGTAAGGCGCGTACTGGCTATTAAATTCGGAGGTGTTTTACCTCGTGAAATTGCAGGTCTGCCAAAACAGGGGCCTAAAAGTGCCCTCACTCGATGGTTTAATAGAGAAACAGATTTAAGAAGTGCACCAACCGATCAGATTTATTCTTCACTTACTTATGAAGGGTGTTTTTCTCCTGAAATTGCTAGACGGTTAATTGATGAAGCATTGGCCGAAGGAAAATAATTCGCTTTTTGCTCAAAAGACAAATCTTGATCTCGTGGAAATGATATAGTGTATTAAGTCTATAAAAAGGGAATCTCATGAATCAAAAAATGAATTGGCAAGAAATGATCAAAAACTACCCCAACGAATGGATTGCCCTTGCCGATTATAGGGAAAAAGGAGCAATTGAAATCGAAGGAACCGTCATCGCCCACAACCCCAACAAAAAAACCTTCCATGAAAAAGTAAGAGAATTGATGCCTCAATATCGCAACATTGCCGTCCGCTATACAGGTTCACTCATCAAAAATCCAGAAATCCCGCTTTTATGGCAGATTACCCATACCGATTAGAGGGGGAGCTCATCATCATATCCGTCAAACTCCAAAGTAAACTCGGCTCCTATAACGGAAAGTTTGTTTTGGATACTGGCTCTTCCGCGATTATTATCGACCACGAGATCGCTTGCGACTTGGGCTATTCCGCAAGGGATGGGATCGGTTTTTCGACCGTCCGTTCGGCAGTCGGTAAAGAAAAAGGGTATCGGCTTGTCATCGAAGGCTTTGAAACCCTGGGAAAGAAATTCAGCTCTGTAGAGGTTCGCTGCCATGATCTCAAAGAACAAGGGGTTGAAGATCTTATAGGAATGTCTTTTTTGAAACAATTTGGTTGGTGCGTCCACCCGAAAAGAGGAGTGATTTCAGTTCAGGACTCGTAACAACCTCAGAAAACCTCAGATTTTAGCCTTATTTTCTACATAAATGATCACGTATTTATTTTTTTGCGAAATTCTCCCTTTTTCATTTTATCGAAAAAACATCAAACTCTTACCTTATAGGCGTTGCACACGAGTGCATTGCTTAATAGAAAATAGCGATCCGATCGATGAGGGAAGAAAGGGCTCGCTTAAAAGAATTTTCGCAATGAGGTTTTATTATTTTTGAATCGGCTGTTGAGTGGAAGCAGAATTGCAGAAAAAGCAAAAAGGTAAAGCAACCTCCAGAAAGAGAATTTTTCTAAAAAATGAAATTCTAACCGCGCTTTTCGATATTTTTTCGATTTGTAAGTGGTTGATTTTTGGAGGGGGAGATTTGATCTACCCGCACTTTTGTACATTTTGTGCGGTTAGTTTTCGGCTTTTTTTAGAAAGTTCTAGAAATTTGAGGTTTACCTTTAATTTTATAAAAACCAGATTCTTTTGCTTTTCTATCTAAAAGATGAAAAATCAAATAAAATAGAGGGTCATGTCCAAAATCAAACTGACACCAACTTAAAGCAAATTCACCAAAAATTGGGTCTATTTTTCTTTCTTCTTCAGGAAAGATTGCTGATTCAAAATCACGTAATTCTTGTTCTTGTTCATGCCAAAGATTCATATAGAAATTTTCAATCACCTGAGAAAAATTTGTTATAAATCTTTGACTTACTTTTCTTTTGTTAAAAAAATGCGGAGTAAGCATATCCTGAACTAACTGACTAATATCGCTTTCTGACGTCTTAGGTCGTGGATAGAGAATATTAAATGAGTCTCTGATGAGATGGGCAAATTCATGGATAGCGGTCTGGCGGTAATCTCCTAAACCATCGTCTTGATGAGGCCTTATGATTAGCACAGAAGCAGGTAAGATCGATTTTACACCTCTGTTTTTTAAATAACTCTGCCAAAGTTCTTGTGAACTAGACTCTGAAAAGCAGTATCCTAGAATGTTGTCTGGATGCCATTCAGTACTTCCAATATCCACATGAAAATGACCTTCATGAATTAAGGCAGGACTCCAGAATAGAGTAAGCTTGGCTCTTAGTTCACTTGCATTCATAATTAAGCTGCTAAGCTTTCAACCGCTTCTATCAAATCTTCCCTTGATGGCTCAAGATAAATTCCGGTCGCTTGAAGAGAGGCATGGCCAAGAAGTTTCTGAATTCTCTCCAGTGAAACGCCCCGACGGCGAAGATTCATTGAAAAAGTGTGGCGTAGAGAATGAAAGGTATATTTTGAATCACCATTCGCGTCGGTTAATCTTGTCTTAATGAACCATTTCTCGATCATATCCTGTAAAGTTCGCTGCCCCATTCGGTTGGACTTCTTGGAAACAAACAGAGGAGCTTGAGGATCAACAGATTCTTCTACACTTCTTTTATACCGAATAAATCCCTTTAAAACTTGAACAATATGACGATTCAGAAACACTTCTCTCGATTTACACCGCTTGGCCGTTTCAGCTCGAATGGTTAAATGACTCCGAATTGTTGTGCCGTCAAACAGATCCGACACATTTAAAAGTCGTAACTCTTGGATTCTTAAGCCGGTATGAAGCACTAATTCAACAATCGCTAAATCTCTTAAAGAAGATTTGGAATCTCTCAAAGCTTTTAGCAATTGGCGCTGTTCATTTTCGAGGAGATATTTCATAAATAATTTCCTTTCTTGATTAAAATCAAGTTTAGAGTTAATTGATAGTAAGCTGTTCGTCAAGTTAATTATCGATTAACCAATAAATTATGGCTAAAAGAATTCAATTTAAGCTGACTGAATTATTAATTCAGGAAAGCTATACGGACGGGATAGGGAGGATTAAATGGAGAGAAGCGGCCGAGAAGATCGGAATTTCGCATGTCGCTTTGTGGAAAATGGCGAATAATGAACCGTACAACCCAAGCCTGGCAATGTTGGAAAGACTATGCGAATTTTTCAAATGTGAGCCGGGCGATCTGTTAAAATACCAAAAGCCAAAGAAGAAGAAATAAAGAAAAATGCAAATGGAATTTCGTAAAGAAATTATTCGGTTGTAAAGATTTATAACAAAGAAGAAGTAAGGTATCCCCCTTCCCCCATGCCAAGGATGGGGTGGGGGCAAAAGGCTTGAGCAAGCCCTTCTCGAATCCGGACCACATTTTTTAGGGAGGAATTTTATGAGTGAACCAAAAGATCTAACTTTAAAACAAGAACAGTTTGTCAAAAAATACATTGAAACCGGTAATGGCACCGAGGCAGCCCTGCAAGTTTACGACACTACATCCTCTGAGGTAGCCGCTTCAATTGCTCATGAGAATTTACAGAAACCAAAAATCGCTTTGGCAGTTCATGAACTCATGAAAGAAAAAGGGTTGGATAATGACTCTCTATTGGAAATTCATCAACAGCTTCTTCAGAGTTCAGATCCGAATGTCCGCTTGAAGTCTTTGGACATGGCTTACAAGTTAGGTGGGAATTATAAAAGCATTCAATTGATTGTGAGTAAAAGCGTCCGGGAGCAAATTCACAGACCTTCTAAACCAATTGAAGAAGTGAGAGTGACTCGAGAGGAAATGATGGAATTTATGAAAGATGCGTTAGAAACAGAGCGAGAAATCGAGCTGGAAAAAGCGAAGCGAAGAGAACAAAGAGAAAACCAAGATAGTTAAATAAAAAACGGGGAGTAAGTATGGAACAAACCGAAAATGATTCTACGCAAGCAATTTTAAATGAAATACAAATTCTTTTTGAACCTTATTTGTCAATGGATAATAAAGATGTAATTGAAGAAGAGAAATTAATTTCTACAGAAGATATTATCCAACAGGTATCCAATCATCAGTCATCGGTTGAACAATCCTTAATTCTTCCCGAAATATATCAAGAGCTTAAACTTTACAAAGTTGACCTTCACAAATTTGAAGAAATAATCCGTAAAGTTTGGGTTAGAAATTTAAATAAATTAAATCAAATTGCATTTATGCTTCGAGACTTAGCACGTATCAGAAAATATTCTGAGAAAATTTCAAAGGAAGATAAACGAAGAATTAAATCCTCATTAAAAAAAGTCGAACAACTAAAAAGAAACAAAAAAAAGAAATTCTATTTTAGGCAAAATGCCGAAACTAAAATCAAAGACTCTTTTTGGATGACTCAACTGATGCAAGACCTAGCAAGATCATTAAACCCATTCTTCAAAGAAAGAATGGGACAAGGAAGTCAGGTGAATGCTCAAATCAGAGAAAAAACCGTCCAAATTGTTACAAAATTAATGAATTATTGGTTTAACTACCCTTCTCCTTTCACCTTCAACCAAGTTCAGTCAAGAACTCGTAAGCACCGAGAAAATTTATCTAAGACTCCGATTTTAAATTGATTTTTAAAGATTGAACCTCCCATTTTTTTACTCTCTTGGGTTAGTGCCTCGTCAACATGCCGTTTCTCATGAAGAATGGTGGCATGTTACGAAGTAAACTTTCACAAAAAACAATCCTCAAAATTAAGCTTCATGAACTGCCGCAGTACGCTTTGGCACAAAGGGCGGAGATCAGTCCTGACCTCTTATCTAAATGGATCAACGGTCAAAAGGAACCAAGAAGTAATGATCCTAGATTGGAACGGTTGGCACAAGTTCTTGGCTTCACAACAGAAGAGATATTGCGAGGTGATTTATGAATGGCAATATCTCGCTCGAACAATTCTTGATGGCTCTGTTTAGCTGTATAGAGGGGCTGATTGAAATAAGAACAATTCATAAAAACAGTGGCAAAGTTTATCTGAATCTTTTTACTCGAGATATTAGCAAAATAGTTGATGAAATTAATAGAATCAAAAATGAATGCAATGTTTATTTTGGTATCTCCACACGAAAAAGAGAAAGTGGAAAAAAAGAAGATGTTCTTGAAGTCATTTGTTTCTTTGCCGATTTAGATTTTAAAGATTACACGGGAGGAGAAGAGGAAGCTAGAAAACGAATCCGAGAATTTCAATTTCAACCCTCTATTATCGTCGAAACAGGGAATGGCTTTCATTGCTACTGGTTGTTCAAAGAGCCTCTTAAAATCGAAGAAGATTACATTTGGTTTGAGAGTATTAATAAAGGAATTGCTGAATATTTAGGCGCTGACCGTTGCTGGAATATTGATCGAATTCTTCGAGTTCCTAATACCTTAAATTTTCCAACAAAAACAAAAAAGAAAAAAGGGGTTCATCGGATTAAAGAAGTAAAGATTATTGAATTTAACGAGAAAAGATATGAACCTTCTGATTTTGAGGATTATCGCCAAAAATCAATTCCAATTGTAAGACAAGCTCCGATTCAAGCTATTTCTTTTGAAGCTATCCAATCTAAATTTGAAAAAGATTTAACCGAAGATAAGGAGTTGCAAAAGACCTGGAAAGGTTATCGATTCGATCTCAAAGATCAAACTCGCTCCGGTTATGACATGGCAATGGCTAACCGGTTGGCCGGCAAAGGCTATTCTCCCGAAGAGATTAAAGCAATTTTAGTGCATAGCCCCAGCGGAAAAGCAAAAGATGCAACCGACGCTTATCTAGATCACACGATCCACAAAGCATTTCAAAGCCCAGCTCTCCCTCAACAGAAAAAAGAAACTCCAAAAAAGATTCATTTAATCGATATCGAAGATGCCTCTCTTATCAATAGGCAAGTCGAAATTGATGTAAGAGTAGTTGGAGTGGGAGATGCTTATTTTGCTCCAAAAACTATCCAAACCTCATGTGCCGATCCTGCACAAGGGGATCACGATTATTGTGGAGGTTGTCCCTTAGCTAATGGGATTCAGAAATTGGATTTCGGCAAAGAAAATCCAATTCTGATTGAAACAGTTGGGATCAAAAATAGAGAACGTCTGAGCATTTTTACAAAGTTATCTAACGCAAATTGTAATCGAATCTTAATTGAAGAAGCCGAAAGCCAAACGTTTACGGAATTAATTGTTTATCCAAAAGCTCAGGCGATTGAAGTAAACCAAACGGGTAAATTGGTTGACGATCGCGGCAGAGAGTTCCGAAAGAAGAAGATATTTTTTGCAGGCCGCAAGCAGAGCTCATGCCAGAGCTATAAAATAACAGGTAAGGTTTTCGCAAACCCGAAGTCTCAAATTTCCACTCTCGTAGCCGGAGAAATGCTCCCCTTGGAAGAAATTCCAGAAGGGAAGCAAACTTCTTTATCCTTTGATGAATTAGATGAAATCATCAGTCAACTCCCTGCAATTACAAAAATACAAGGAAGACCGGATGCTCATGAAGCGGCCCTCCTTACTTATACTTCTCCCTTAAAATTTGAGTTTGAAGAGAAACAGGTGAAAGGAACGATTGATGTTGCTTTCATGGGTGGAACACGCCTCGGGAAATCCGAAATTGCAAGATCTCTAAGCAAAGCAATTGGACTGGGAGTTTATGCAACCGGAGAGGCTTCAACACGAGCAGGGCTTTTATATGGCATCGAGAATTTATCCTCTGGACATATAATTTCATGGGGACTCCTACCCCAAAATGATGGAAAACTTTTAATAATAGATGGAGTGAATTGCCTTTCTCCAGAAGATTGGCGGGCAATGAGAGAGGCAAGGACTCAAGGTGTAGTGAGCGTGAATCGCATTGTCTCCGGTGAGCATCCTCCTTGTCAAACCCGACTGATCTTAATTGGGAATACGGATAAACCCGTTTCTTGTTATCGGCGTCCTGTAGAGGCTTTGTCCGAATCCCAACTTGAAGGCCCTGATATTGCTCGCCTCGATTTAGTTTTTTTGTTTGGGGAAGAAGATGTTCCTCCAGAGATTATCAATTCTACTGTCGAAGGGGAAAAGCCTGCCCTCACTGCTATTAAAGGCAATATTGGTTATGCCTGGCGTGTTAATCCTCAAAAAATTAATTTTACCACAGAAGCAATTACAACGATTTATACTTCTGCCACCCATCTTGCCCAAGTTTTTGGAGGTATTGGATCTCATGAAGTCCCTTTAATCTCTAATGATGTAAAAGTGAAACTCGCTCGACTTGCTGCTAGCTGTGCGCTTTTGTGCGGCACCTGCAAGGTCGAAAAATGTCATGTGGATCGAGTGGTAGGGTTAAAAGAACGTTCCTTGAGAAAAATGAAATTAGATCGATTCGTTCAGGAGCAACGAGAACAGTTAACTGGGGGCGAAAATGAAAAAGTTCAAGAGGTAGTAGCTTGGATTCAAGAGATTGAGAGTAATCCTCTCAAAGAGACTTTAAAAATATTTGAAAAGTATCCGGTGAAAAAATTTGGAGAACTATTAGCTCTTGTTGGAATAGCGAGATCAACGCTCACTGATAAGTTGAAAGAACTGATGTCTAAAGGGCTCCTAACAAATAGCTCAAAAGGCTATCAAAGGACTCAACTCTTAATAGCTGCCCAAAAAAAGTTAGAAACCGAACCAATTGGACTAACCGAACCAAATTCAAGTGTGCCCCCTAAAAATTCTGAAGAAAACGAAAATGATCAAAATAAAGGGGGCATATTTCAAGAAAGTCCAAATAGTTCGATTAGTCCAGTTGAGTTAGTAAAACCAGAAGAGGTGGAAGAGGATGGAGGAGTCTATGATGAAATCTAACGACTCTGCTCCTTCTTTTCCTTCTTTTTTAGGATCCTATAGAGTTTTTCTTTTAGAAAACGGGAAGTTTAGAGAAATTCTCAAACAGGAATATTTGAAAAAGACTCCTCAAGACTTCTGTAATAATCCATACATTTTTCGATTCAATATTCCAGATTATGGCTTTGCGTACTTTGTTGGCACAGATGAATCTTTCCTAAAATTCCAAGGTGAAGGGAAGAATGTTCGTTGGCTCCATGATCTCTTTGAAGAATGGCGACAAAGATTGATCCGGCTGGGTTATTCAAAGAACATATCTATCTATCGTTTATCTCTCCATGAAATTCATACTCATGAAACTACAAGTAACAATCGGAAAATGGAATCTAGTGAGGACGAAAAAGAGAATTTTCTAAAAGAACTTTTTCAAGAGCGGGCTGCTATTCGTGAATTCGAGGGAGATCAAACGAGAGTGGGAGCAGAGCTGGGAGCTTTGCAAGAAGTATTTCCTTCTATTGATGAAAAAGGATTTTTAAGAATACCTCCTAATACTCCAAAGAAATATCGCTGGTGGGATGGTGGTCAATCAGTTGTAGAGACTCTGAAAGAATTAGGGGCTTCCGAAGAAACCATCAAGAGATGGGACAATCATAAACTGGGTGGTATTCCCAAACCAAAAATGGAGGAAGAATAATGCAAAAGTCTTCTTCCTTCATTCCAAACTCAGAAAAAGAATTGACCAGCGCGAATAATTCCGGTTACGGGAAAAAAGAATCCTTGCTCTTTGACAATCCACTCTGGGACATCCACAAAACCTCCCAAATGCTCTCTGTGTCCGAAAAAACACTGAGAGATTGGGTCTACAAAAGGAGTATTCCGTTCAAAAAGATAGGTAATTTGGTTCGGTTTGAACCTTCAGCAATCCGACTTTGGATTGAAGAAAGGAACAAACATGGCCATTCAACTTATTAAACGAAAATCAGGAAATATTTATCGAGCTGTCTTCTGTAAAAATAGAAAAAGAATTACTCACTGCTTTGATCGAAAATGGAATGCCGAAATGTGGCTCAAACAGCAAGAAGAATTGAATCGTTTCGGATATAAAAAGCAGATCACTTTTTCAGAAGCTGCAAACATCTGGTCAGAGAATCACTCCAAAGTCCGCAAGGCACCAAGTTCATACATTAGCGACGAGAAAATCGTTAAATCGCTTAAGCTTGAATTTGGAGAGAACCGATTAGATGAGATCGCACCTGAGATGATTGAAAGGTTTATTTCCAAAAAATTGCAGTCGGGAATTAAACCTGCAACGATGAATCGATACCTTCAATGCTTTCGAGCAATTCTGAACTACTTCATCAAAAAGAGATACCTGATGGTGAATGTTGTCGCAATTGTCGGCCTTTTGCCTGTCGGGGAAACTCCTTATGATTATTTGAGTCTAGAAGAAGCAGATCGTTTCTTAACTTATACGAATCAAAAATATGCTTCGAAAAACCGTTGGGTCTATCGTCTTTATCTGCTCGCAATCAACACGGGAATGAGATGGGGTGAAATCGCGGGATTAAAATGGGATAAGGTCGACTTCCACCAAAAATCAATCGTAGTTGCTCGAAGCTATTGCCGATTTTCTAAGCAGATCCGAGAAACAACGAAAGGAAAAAAGATCCGCTACGTAGGAGCCAATTCTTCTCTTCTTCCAGAATTAAAAGCTCAATTCGAAGAAAGTGAGAAGGCTCAAAATCTTGTCTTCTCTTTAAATCAAAAAGTAATCGACCTAGACAATTTCAAGCGGGATCATTTTGAGAAGGATCTGAAAGAAGCGGGAAATCGACTGATTCGCTTTCACGATTTGCGTCATACATTTGCATCACATTTCATGATGAAAAATGGAAATCTCTACGACCTGCAAAAATTGATGGGACATTCGGAGATCAAAACGACCGAAAGATATGCTCATCTTTCTCCTCAATCGTTAGTTTCTAGAACAGAACTCATCGCAATTGACGGCGGAAAAAAATCAATTATTCCACTCGAAATTTCGCAGCAAAAAACAGCGTGAAATTTTTTCCGTACACACAATTTACACACAAAACTGAAAAATAATTCAGGTGCCGCTCGTAAGTACTTGAAAAACAAAGCGCGCCCAGCATGATTCGAACATGCGACCTACGGTTTCGTAGACCGTCGCTCTATCCAACTGAGCTATGGGCGCAAAAACATGGTTTTGCCTTATTCGCCTAATTCAGCTCCATCAGTCAATACAAAATACCGGATGAAAACTTCACTATTTTTTGCAGAAATCAAATTTTCAGCGTGCTAAAAACATCTGTTTTCTGTATGAAAAACAGCTCTCATGGCAACCCTATCAGATGACAATTTTATCACGCTAGAAGAGCTCGAAAACATCTGGTCGCTGCTTTCAAAAGACGAGCGGATCGAGGCGTTTCATACAATTCCACGCCATGAAGCGGAGGAGTTTTTTCTGGCGCTCTCGTCCAAAGATCAGGCCGAAACTCTTCTAAATCTCCCGCACTACGAGCAAAGATCGTGGGCGCGGCTCCTTGCGCCGGATGACATGGCGGATATTCTCCAGTCCGTTGACAAAGAGCAGCAAGAATTGATTTTTCATCATCTGGATGACGCCACCAAAAAAGAGGTGACCGCCCTTTTAGCCTACGCGGAAGATGAGGCGGGAGGGTTGATGAATCCCCGTTATGCAAGACTCCGGCCGGAGATGACGTTGGATGAGGCGATCAGCTATCTCAAACAGCAAACCCGCACCCAGATTGAAAGTGTTTATTATATCTATGTATTGGATGAACAACAGCATCTGCTTGGCGTGGTATCTTTTCGTGAGCTTTTTTCCGGAAATCCGAATGCGCGGGTCAAAGAGATCATGACGACCGACATTATCAAAGTTCGGGAAGATACCGATCAAGAATCACTCAGCAAGATTTTCTCCCAATATAAATTGCTCGTTGTGCCGGTCGTTGATCCAGAAAACCGGTTAAAAGGAATTATTACAGTCGATGACGTGGTGGATGTCATCAAAGAAGAGGCGACCGAAGATATCCAGAAAATCGGAGGGATGGAAGCTCTCGACATGCCGTATTTGAAAATCGGCTTTTTCCATATGATTCGAAAAAGAGCTGGTTGGCTTTCAGCTCTTTTTTTGGGGGAAATGCTCACAGCAACTGCCATGGCGCATTTTGAGGGAGATATTGCAAAAGCGGTCATCCTCGCCCTTTTTATTCCCCTCATTATCAGCAGTGGTGGCAACTCTGGCTCACAGGCAACCACGCTCGTCATCCGCGCGATGGCTTTGGGAGAAGTGACTTTGCGCCACTGGTTTTATGTTATTCGGCGAGAACTTTTTTCCGGATTGGTTTTGGGCTCGATTCTCGGTTTTATCGGATTCATTCGAATTATCATTTGGGAATTTCTGTTTCATCCTTATGGAACGCATTTTTTATTGGTCGCAATGACGGTTTTTATCAGTCTCATCGGAGTAGTCACTTTTGGAACTTTCGCCGGATCGACACTCCCATTTGTTTTGAAACGGCTAAAGTTTGACCCAGCTAGCGCGTCGGCTCCCTTTGTGGCTACGCTGGTCGATGTGACCGGACTCGTGATTTATTTTAGTATTGCGGCGATTATTCTTCGGGGGACACTTCTTTAGGAAAAATTCAAATTTTGGAAGTAGAAGCAATAAAAAAGGGGGCTAAAATTAGCCCCCTTTTATTTACGGAGAGAGTGGGATTCGAACCCACGGTAGAGCGTTAACCCTACAACGGTTTAGCAAACCGTCGCCTTAAGCCTCTCGGCCATCTCTCCAGCCTTAACGACTTTCCTCTTTAATCATTCTTTAAAACTTGGCGCAAGTCTTTTGAAATTCAAAATAAACTAGCCAAAACCGTCTTGATTTTTTATAGGGGGATCTGCTCTTTTCACGTTGAAACTAGGAGAGATGGCCGAGCGGTTGATGGCACCGGTCTTGAAAACCGGCATACCTTCACGGGTATCGTGGGTTCGAATCCCACTCTCTCCGCCAAGTGAAACGGATGGTGTCGATTTGACCCATCCGTTTTGCATTTTTGGGGTGTTTGAGCTGGTTCTAACTCAAAATAGCCCTCTTACAACTATTGAAATTTTCGTTTTTGCCCACTTTCTAGTCGACACCAAATTTGTTAATAAAATATGTTGTAAATTAAAAGATGCAAAAAATATTATTGACATATGCACATATTACGAATATTTAAAATAAACCATTAAAAATGGTGCAATTTTATTTTTGGGTTGTGTCGATAAAAATTTGAGAGAGATTAATGAAAGTTGGAGAAATTGTAGAAATTCAGTTTGGATTCCAGGCACGGGAGCGGCGTTATGCCAGAGCTGGAAATCGGCATGGCAGCCACTCGCTTATCCAAATTAAAGACGTCGATAATGCTGGCAATCTCCTCGCCGATCAGCTCTCCAAAATAACCCCCACGGGAAATGTTGATCGATATCTTGTTACAAAGGGTGACATTCTGTTTTTATCGCGCGGGCAAAATAATATCGCCATCACCATTCGCCAGCTGCTAGAGAATACACTCGCCTCTTATTATTTTTATATTCTTCGTGTCGATCCCACACGCGTGTTGCCAGAATATCTCGCTTGGTTCATCAACCAACCTTCCGCTCAGGCCTTCTTTGGCAGTGCGGGACAAGGATCCCTTATGAAAATGGTGCCCAAATCAACCTTTGAAGAATTGGAAATTCAACTTCCTTCTCTCAACACACAGAAAGCGATCGCAGAACTTGATCTGCTTCAAAAAAAAGAAGCGCATGCCATGGAGAATTTGATCCGGTCACGGAAGCGTTTAATCGACGGTCTGTCTTTAAAAGCAGCCACTGGGGAAAATCAGATTTAACTGGAGAAACACTTATGGAAAACTCAGTCTCGCAAAAAGAAATCAATGATATGGTTTGGCGCGCCTGCGATACCTTTCGCGGCACCCTCGATCCAGCGCAGTACAAAGATTACATCCTCGTCATGCTCTTTATCAAATACATGAGCGATCTGTGGAAAGACACGCGGGAACAATTTGAGGCAAAATACAACGGAGATAAGCAGCGGGTTGAGCGTGCCCTGTCACGCGAGAGATTTGTGATGCCATCGGAATCTAATTTTGATTTTCTTCACAGCAAGCGTCGTGAAAATAATATCGGCGAACTCATTAATATTGCCCTTGAAAAAATCGAGGATGCCAACAAAGGCAAACTGGAAAATGTTTTTCGGAATATCGATTTCAACAGCGAACCCTACTTGGGACAAACTAAAGATAGAAACCGCCGACTGATTCACCTCCTGGAAGACTTTGCCAATCCCAAGCTCGATCTGCGTCCCTCGCGTATTGGCAATCAGGATGTTATCGGCAATGCGTACGAATATCTCATTGCCCACTTTGCCGCCGATGCAGGGAAAAAAGGTGGAGAATTTTATACCCCCGGTGAAGTAGCCACTCTCCTGGCGCGTTTATTGGAACCTAAATCCGGTGATCGTATTTGTGACCCGGCATGCGGGTCAGGCTCGCTTCTGATTCGTGTTGCCCAAGAAATCCCAAAACATGATTTTGCCCTTTTTGGACAAGAGTCCAACGGCTCCACCTGGGCGCTCTGCCGCATGAACATGTTTTTGCATGGCATGGACAGTGCCCGCATTGAATGGTGCAACACCATCACCAGTCCCCGTTTGGTCGAAGGCGACAGCCTAATGAAATTCAATGTTGTCGTGGCGAACCCTCCGTTTAGTCTCGATAAATGGGGTGCCGATGAAGCGGCGCATGATCCATTCAATCGTTTTTGGCGCGGGATTCCTCCCAAAAGTAAAGGAGACTATGCCTTCATCAGCCACATGGTAGAAACCGCACTTGAAGGTGATGGCCGGGTCGGGGTGATCGTTCCGCACGGCGTCCTGTTTCGTGGTGGCGCCGAGGGAAAAATCCGTCAGGCGATGATTGAAGAAAACTTGCTCAAAGCAGTGATCGGCTTGCCTGGCAATCTCTTTTTTGGAACAGGCATTCCAGCGGCGATTCTCATCTTCGATAAAAACAAAAAAACCAAAGAGGTCCTCTTCATTGATGCCAGCCGAGAATATCTAAACGGGAAAAAACAAAACTATCTCCGCGAACAGGATATCGAAAAAATCGTCAAAACTTTCAAGGCATTCAAAAATATCGATAAATATGCTTATCGCGCCACCGTCGATGAAATCAAAGAGAACGACTTCAATCTCAATATTCCCCGTTATGTCGACACCTTTGAAGAAGAGGCCGAGATCGATATCCCTGCGGTACAAAAAGAAATCAAACAGATCGAAGCGGAGCTGGCTGCGACACGCAAGGAGATGGATAAATATTTGAAGGAGTTGGGGTTGGTGTGAGCAAAGTCAAAAAAACCGACATTACAAAGTTCATGACCATTTCGGGGTTCTCCACGAAATGGTTTCATTTAGATATCATGGATTTATCTTATGAATGACAAAAAATCTGATTTGATGGTCGCAAACAAAAATATTTTTGATCAGTCAAAAAAAATCGACCCCCAAGGCCGTGACTTTTGGTCTGCCAGAGATTTTTGGAAAATCCTCCAATATTCCGAATATCGTCAATTTCTCCCTGTCATCGACAAAGCAAAAATGGCTTGTCTCAATAGCGGACACAATCCCGATGACCATTTTATTGCAGTTATGGAACCCATAGCCATTGGATCAGGTGCTGCGCGTGATATGGATTCATTCTATTTATCTCGTTATGCCTGTTATCTGATTGTTCAAAATGCCGATCCTTCAAAAGAGATCGTGGCAAATGGCCAGACCTACTTCGCTATCCAGACCAGAAAACAGGAGTTATCCGAACAAGAACATGAGGACGAAAAGCGACTTTTTCTCAGAGATGAAATTTCCAAACACAATGTGAAACTTGCTGAAGCGGCCAAGAAGGTAGGAGTCAGAGAGCCGCTCGATTATGCCATCTTTCAAGATCATGGCTATAAGGGTCTATATGGCGGTCTGGCAGCAAAAGATATTCATGTCAAAAAACAATTGAAGAAAAGTCAAAAGATACTCGACCATATGGGTAGTACCGAACTGGCCGCTAATTTATTCCGCGCCACGCAAACAGAAGAGAAGTTAAAAAGAGAACCGCACCACAGCAAACAACAGGCAAACCTTACCCACTTCAATGTTGGCAGCAAGGTGCGGCAGACAATCAAAGAGTTGGGTGGAACCATGCCAGAAAATCTACCGGCTCATGACAGTATTCAAAAAGTTAAAAGAAAAAAACTGAAGAGCAAAAAGAAGAAGCTGAAGGACTAGAACCACTTTTCCGACGTCGGCAAAATGGTTTCGGGGTCACATAGAACAAGGGTGCGGACAAAATGTCACCCCCCTTTTGAAAGTGAGTCGGTGACAGGTTGTCACCGACTGAAATTATGAAGGAACCAATTATGGCTAAAAATCCACCACCGGATGACAACCGACGTAAAGGTGCTGTGAAAGACAGATCACAGACCCATAATCCTAAAACGGATCGCTTCGTAAAACGCAACACTGACACGGGGCGCTTTATCGATCAGAAGGCGGATAAAAACCGTTTAAGGGTGTGAGGAAAGAAAGATGAAAAATTTAATCGGTTACATTGCTACTGGCATCATCAGCAGGTGTTGCATCATCAATGCCTTTTCAGATTCAAAGAGTCTTTTCGAGATGGTTTAATGTCACGGTTGTTGGATTGATGATGATTGGTATTGGCGCATGTTTATATTGGTTAATCAAGGCAGTACTGTTGTTGGCACCGAAAATCTTTTGAGGAATATTATGTTGCCAGAAGGATGGAAAATAGAACCACTCGGAAATGTAATAAAGCATAAGAAAGGCTTTGCCTTCAAGAGATCTGATTACAAACAGGACGGTGTGCGTCTATTTCGAGTTTCGGATGCTACTGAAAATAATAGGAACAATGGAGAGGCTATTTGGATCAGTGAAGAAACAGCAAATCGTTACTGTGATTATAGATTAAAAACGGGTGATATTATTGTTTCTACGGTTGGCTCAAGACCACCACTGTATGATTCCATGGTTGGGAGAGCTATCAAAATCTCTGAAACTTCGAAGGGTTGGCTTCTCAATCAAAATCAGGTCAAACTTACTGTACAGGAAATGGTTCTACCCGATTATTTGTATTATCACCTTAAGACTAAGCGTTTCATTTTGTTCATTGAATCGCTTATTCGTGGCAATGCCAATCAGGTCAGTATTACGTTGGATGAATTGTTTTGTTTTGAGGTTCCATATCCCAACACAGAAGAACAGGAAATAATCATTAAAATCCTCAACACCTGGGACACCGCCATCGCCCAAACCGAACGACTCATCGCTGCCAAACAAAAACTCAAAAAAGGTCTGATGTGGCAGTTGTTGAGGGGGAAGAGAAGGAGAAAAAAGTATAATGACAGTTGGACAAAACTTTCACTTAAGAAAGCATGCAATAAAATTTTCAGCGGTGGGACTCCAAATACAAATATAGATTCTTATTGGTCTGGTGATATCCCTTGGGTAACAGGAGCAGACTTTTCTGATAATGGCATACCTGCCTTTCGGCGTTTTATTACAGATGACGCTGTAGCGAACAGCTCGACTCGAGTCGCAGTTAAAAATAGTATTTTAATTGTTAGCCGCACAGGCGTTGGAAAGATTGCTATCGCGCCCTGCCATATAGCAATTAGCCAAGACATCACATCGTTAGAATTTTCTGAGTGCGTTTCTCCAGAGTTTGCCTTTTTCGCGATACAAGCCACGTTGTCCGAATTAGAAAGGTATAACCAGGGTACTTCCATCAATGGAATTAAACGAAATGATTTAGTCGAGCATTCAATTCTTTTTCCAACAATTCCTGAACAAAAAGAAATTGTGAATATCCTGAACGGGATCAGCAATGATATCCAATTGTTAAAATCCATCACTGATAAACTCAAAAAACAAAAACGCGGGCTCATGCAAAAACTACTTACGGGACAAGTGAGGGTAAAGAGATGAAAAACCGTCGATCAATCCGATTAAAAGGTTACGATTATTCCCAACATGGTGCGTATTTTGTGACCACCTGCGCGACCAATCGGGAATCTTTATATAGGGAAATTGTGGATCGGAAAATGGCACTAGGGACATCCAATCATGACTGACCCACTCCTCACCCCCTCCTTCAAAGAGAACCATATCTCCCAGATCCCTGCATTGCAGCTCTTGCAAAATCTTGGCTACACCTATCTCACTTCGGAAGAAGCTCTCAAGTTACGCGGCGGGCGCTTGAATTCAGTCTTGTTGGAAGAGATTCTGGTGCAGCAGTTGCGACGTATTAATCGGATCCGATTTAAGGGGAAAGAGTATCCCTTTAGTGAAGGCAATATTCTATCAGCGGTTCAAACTCTTAAAGATACCCTCTATGACGGCCTCGTCCGCACCAATGAAAAGATTTACGACCTGCTCTGCCTGGGGAAAAGCCTGCAACAGTCGATCGATGGAGACACAAAAAGTTTCCCCCTTAATTATATCGACTGGAATCCGGAAACTTGGCTGACAAATAATGTCTTTCACGTGACCGAAGAATTTGAAGTGGAGCGTTCTGGAAGCCACGACAGACGCCGACCTGATATTGTGTTGTTTGTGAATGGCATTCCGCTGGCCGTGATCGAGTGCAAGCGGCCGGATAGCAAAGATCCCATCGGTGAGGCGATCAGCCAACATTTACGCAATCAACGGGAAGATGAAATTCCTAAACTCTTTCTATTTGTCCAACTGCTTTTGGCTATTTCGGCAAACGAGGCGAAGTATGCGACCGTGGGGACACCTGCCAAGTTTTGGGCTGTCTGGAAAGAGCAGGATGAAAAAAGAGAAAAACTAAAAGCACTGAAAAACAAACCGCTCTCTTATGAACAAAAAAAAAGGCTCTTTGGGGAGCGCTTTGACTATGTGCGAAGCTATTTTGATGCCATGGACTCGGCGGACAGACAGGTCACGGAGCAAGACATGGCCTTGTATGATCTGGCACGTCCTGAGCGATTGCTTGAACTGACTTACCGTTACATCCTCTTTGATGCGGGCGAAAAAAAGGTGGCGCGCTATCAGCAGTATTTCTGCGTTCAGAAAATCTTGGACCGGATTCGTAGACTTCAAAAAGACGGCACACGTCAAGGCGGCATCGTTTGGCATACCCAAGGATCCGGCAAGAGTTTGACCATGGTCATGTTAGCCAGGGGCATTGCGTTGGAGCAAGGGATCGAAAATTATAAAATTATATTGGCAACGGATCGTCTTGACCTGGATGACCAAATTACAAAAACTTTTAAGCACTGTGGAGTAGAACCGGCTCAGGCAAGAACAGGTTCGCATCTGTCGGAATTACTGGTCAGCAGCAAATCACAAATCATCACCACGGTGATCAATAAATTTGAAGCCGCTGTCAGTAAAGCCGGCGCCAGAAATGAAAACTCCAATATTTTCGTATTGGTGGATGAAGGGCATCGCGGTCAATTTGGGGAACTGCATGCCAAGATGCGCAAGGTGCTTCCTAATGCCTGCTTTATTGGTTTTACCGGCACCCCCATTCTGAAAAAAACAAAAAACACGCTCGCGCGCTTCGGCGGTTTGATTGATACCTATACCATCAGTCAGGCAGTGAATGACAAAGCCGTTGTCCCTTTGCTCTACGAGGGGAGGCATGTCGATCAGACGGTTGACAGTGAGTCAATCGATGCCTGGTTTGACCGGATCACAGAGAATCTCACCAAAGAACAACGGGCTGATCTGAAGAAAAAATTCACAACCACCGACCAGCTGAATAAGGCCGAAAAAAAAGTGATGCGCATTGCGTGGGATATCAGCACCCACTTTCGGGACAACTGGCAAGGAACACCCTACAAGGCACAATTGGTCACACAAGATAAATCAACAGCCCTGCTCTACAAAAAATACCTTGATGAGTTTGACAGGGTGTCATCAGAGGTCTTGATATCAGCTCCTGATGACCGTGAAGGCAATACCGAGGTCAATGAAGAAAATCCACAAGCAGTACAGGCCTTTTGGAAGAAGATGATGTACCGTTTTGGGAGCGACAAAGAATATAACCGTCAAATTATCAACTCATTCAAGAAGGGGGATCATCCCGAAATTATCATTGTGGTTGATAAACTACTCACCGGATTTGATGCCCCGCGAAATACAGTCCTTTACCTCACCAGAAAACTCATAGACCACACACTG
>CAZSRQ010000016.1:0-27439 GCA_964609335.1 uncultured Pseudomonadota bacterium | reverse complement strand
GGCGGCGGAGGTGTTTTTAATTTCGGATTGGGTGCCACGGGAGGAGGAGGTTTGGGGCTGCTCGCAAAAAAGAGATGGGAAACTTTTACCCTTTCAAATTCTTTCTCTTTATTTTGGTCGTAATATTCTTTTGCTTTTTTCTCCAACTCTTCATCGATCAACGCTTGCGCAATAATCGCCCGTTTAAAAAGTTCAATCTTCTCGTTTACTTTGGGGAGTTTATCGACTCCGCGATGGATACTTTCCTGGTAAAGCATCTCTTGTTCAACCAAATTGTCGAGAATCCTCTTTTTTCCGCCCGGAGCATCAAGCTGGGCAGTGATAGCTGGATTCACTCGTTTAATTAGCTCTAAATACCCTTCATGAATTTTTTCATCGCCAACGCGTACGAGTGGCTTTCCTTCATTCAAGACTTTATCAAGATTGGAGCTGCCGGATTGACAGGCAACCATTCCAAGACAAGCGGTAAAAACCAGAAAAGATTTTCGAATCATAAATTTTACTCCCCTATTTTAAAAAGTGTTTTGAGGGGACGGATTAAATTGAATTTTGTTTCAGGTGTCAATTTAAAAGTGGGATTTAGGGTTTTACTGAAAGAGAAATGTTCGCCTGAAAATTTTAGCTAGGATTCCTTCTCAACTTCCATTATGAGGAATATTCGCATGTTCAAAAGAACCATTCTTTTCTTCGCCACAGCCGGTGTCGGCTATCTTCCAGGTCCCCAGGGAACCTACGGAACTATGGTTGCCGTTGGGCTTTATCTTTTGCTTTATTCGCTCCCCCCTCTGCATTTTCTTTTTTTCACTTTCACCTTTTCACTTTTCGCCATCTGGTCAGCAGGGCTCGCTGAAAATTTTTTAAATGAAAAAGATTCCAAAAAAATCGTGATTGACGAAATTGCCGGATATTTTGTCACGATGCTTTTTATCCCGCCAAGAATCGATTTGATGGTGGGTGGATTTATTCTCTTTCGCCTCTTTGATATTCTCAAACCGTTTCCGATTCGACAAATTGAACAAAAACTAAAAGGGGGATGGGGAGTGGTCTGCGATGATTTGGCCGCTGGAGTTTGTGCGAATATTATTTTGCAAATCTGTATAAAAGTTTTTTGATTTTCTTTGGATCATATGAATATCGAAATCCTCTCCATCGGCAACGAAGTCGTCTCCGGAAATATTGTTAACACGAACGCCGCTTGGCTCTCCGATCAGCTCTGGTTGGAAGGATTTGAGGTCGTTCGCCATATCACCATTGCCGATGATGAACATCAAATCTCCAACGCTCTTTTGGATCTTCAACCTAAAACAAAAGCGGTGATCATCACGGGAGGACTCGGTCCAACGGTCGATGATTTTACGATCGAAATCGCGGCAAAAACGTTCAACCTTCCCTTAAAATTAGACCCTTCTGTTTTAAAAAAACTTCAAAAAAAATTTGAATCCTTCGGTCGAGAGATGAGCTCGAATCAAGAGAAGCAGGCGCTGATTCCAAAAAACGGAAAAGTGCTTCAAAATGTTTTTGGGACTGCTCCCGGAGTTCAAATAAAACGGAGAGGGGTGGAGTATTTCTTTCTTCCCGGCGTCCCCAAAGAGATGAAGCAGATTTTTCAGGATGCGATTCTTCCGTGGCTCAAAAAACATCGTCATCCGAAAATTTTCTTCCAAGGGAAAATTCTCCGCTGTTTCGGAGCGGCAGAGGCAAAGCTCGATCTTCTTCTCCGCCCGTTACTAAAAGATCGTGTTTCACTCGGAAATTCAAAAATCGCCTTTCGGGTTTCATTTCCTGAAATTTTCATCAAGATCTCAAGCTCCGGAAATTCTCTTTCAAAAGCGGAAAAAGAATTGGCGAAAGCAACCAAGCCGATCCTGAAGCTTGTTTCTCCCTATCTTTATGGAGAAGATGAAGAAACGATGGAAGAAATCGTTGGCAAACTTCTGATCCAAAAGAAAAAGAGTTTAACCACTGCTGAATCTTGTACCGGAGGATTGATCGCGCATCGAATCACCAATATTCCAGGAGCTTCGAACTATTTTATGGGTGGAATTGTCTGTTACTCCAATGAGCTAAAAACAAAACTGCTCGGAGTATCTGAAAAAACCTTGAAAAAAGAGGGGGCTGTTTCCGCGGAAACAGCTATTCAAATGGCCAGGGGCGCCAAGAAAAGATTCAAGTCAGATATTGCCATTGCCGTGACTGGGATTGCCGGGCCGACCGGTGGAAGCAAAGAAAAACCGGTTGGAACCATCTATATTGCTTTGGCGGATGAAGGGGGATGCGAGGTAAAAAAATTCTTTTTTCCCTATAACCGTGAATGGTTCAAGAGGATCGTCTCTTCCATTGCCCTCAATTGGATCCGAAAAAGATTATTGGAGAAATAAAAAACTGTCAAAATATTGCCTAACTCTGGGGTACTTTTCCTGATTTTCGTTTCAAAAAAGTTCACATCTCTTTCTATCTTTTAACAATCTGCTCATCTTTTTAACTCAGCACAAGATTTGCAAAGATATCTTCACAGTGTCATCCCCACGAAGGTGGGGATCCCCCCTGACTCAAATAGATTTCTGCCTTCGCAGGAATGACAAATTATGGGAGGAATTATGAAATTCGGTAAAATATTTCGAATCGGTTTCGGTCTTATGACCGCTTCATCCTTGCTTTTTAGTCAAATCAGCTATTCTAAAACAAATCCAGACAATCCATACCCTGAAACCCCGCCGGTCAGTCAGGCGATTGGTCAGGATGGAAGAGAAAACGATGCATTGGCGGTTCCGAGAAAACAAGAGATGCTCTGCAAAGCCCCTTTTATGGTTCCCAGCGCAACCCGGGATCTACTGATTGATAGTTATGAAAATATTTACCTCACCCGCGAAGATAAAATATTTAAAGTGAGTAAATCAGATAGTTCTCTCATCAAAATGGCGGGAACCGGTTCAGGACAAGATGATGGAAAACGGGATGACGCTGGATATAAGGGAATCAAAAGACTCGCCTTCGATTCCTCAGGAAATATTTATACCATCGAGAATCCACCGCTGTTTCATCACAAGCATCGCTCTCCCGATCTCGTTCGTAAAATGACGCCCCAATCTGAAGTCAGCACGGTGGCGGGAAACAAAAAGAAAAGTGACAAGATCAACGGAAATCCGGCCAATGTTTCTTTGATGGGATTAATGGATCTTTTGGTCGACCAAAACGGCGACATTTATCTCACCGAATTCAATGCCTCGAAAATCAAAAAAGTTTCGAATGGAACTGTGACCACTTTTGCCGGATCCGATCATCCCGGATTCAGAAATGGAAAAGCAGCCTCAGCTGAATTTAATGGAGTCGACCTGCTCGCAAAAGATCACAAGGGAAATTTATATGTTTCAGATTACTTCAATAACGCAATCCGAAAGATTGATTCGAAAGGAAATGTGACCACCTTTGTCGGCAATGTTTTGGATAAAACCGAACCAAATCCTGCTGAAAAAAACAAGATTACCTCGATGCAGTTTGATGCAAACGACAATCTTTATTTCACCACGTTGCAAAGTCAGAAGTTATGGAAAGTCTCCGCTGCAGGGACCGTGGCATCGCTTACCGGAAAAGAGATGGCAGGAGATCGGGAAGGAAGTTGCCACGAAGCAGAACTGAAAAACCCCTACTTGATTCGATCTCAGGCCCAGACGAATGCTTTGTATCTCGTTTCGAACTCCAAAATCAAAACAGTTCATTTAAAATCTCCCAACTCTTGTGCAGTTTCAACCTTGGCACTCAATGCCCCTTGTCTGCATTGGAGCGTTGTGACTCCGATTGCACCGGGATTCTAACCCAATTTTTCTCGACGGCTCTCTTGACTGGACGACAAAAGCTTTTCTAGCCGTCGAGATTTTCTTTAAAATTCTAAAACTATCACCATCCTGGCTTCATTCTTGCTAATGTAATTTCTGCTTTTCAAAAGTACATTGACAAGGCAGAGGACGGAATATACTAGATTGGAAAGATTTAAATTTAGTCGGGAGTGAGGAGTTTGGGGTTAGGAGTCAAATAAAATCCCTAACTCCCGACCCCCAACCCATAACCGTATTTAAGGAGCTCCCATGGAATCCACCGCCACCGAAAAAGACAAAGCAATCACCCTCACCCTTCAAGCGATCGAAAAACAGTTCGGTAAAGGGGCGATCATCCGAATGGGAGAAGTTGAAACGGCAAAATTTTCCGAGCGGGATATTATCCCAACCGGCTCGACCTCTCTCGATCTGGCGTTAGGGGTTGGCGGTTATCCACGCGGAAGAATCGTTGAAATTTATGGACCTGAATCGAGTGGAAAAACAACCTTAACGCTCCACGCGATCGCCGAGGCGCAGAAAAAAGGGGGAATCGTCGCCTTCATCGATGCGGAACATGCGCTCGATCTTCAATACGCTAAAAAATTAGGGGTAAAAATCGAAGATTTATTAGTCTCTCAGCCAGACACCGGCGAGCAGGCCTTAGAAATTGCTGAATCTCTCGTCCGCTCCAATGCGATTGACGTCGTCGTCATCGACTCAGTGGCAGCGCTTGTCCCCAAATCAGAAATTGAAGGGGAAATGGGGGATGCGCAAATGGGAGCTCAAGCTAGACTGATGAGTCAAGCACTTCGGAAACTCGCCGCCCTTGTCAACAAAAGCAAAACGCTTCTCATCTTTATCAATCAAATCCGAATGAAAATTGGGGTAATGTTTGGAAATCCTGAAACGACGACCGGTGGAAATGCTCTAAAATTTTATGCCTCTATTCGATTAGATATCCGAAGAATTGGAGCAATTAAATCCGGAGAGCAGATGGTTGGAAACCGAACCCGCGTAAAAGTGGTCAAAAATAAAGTGGCTCCACCGTTTAAAGAAGTGGAGTTCGACATTATTTACGGAGAAGGAATTTCTAGAGAAGGTGATTTATTGGATCTTGCTGTCAACTCTGCCATCGTCGAGAAAAGTGGATCCTGGTTTACTTTCGCGGGAGAACGAATGGGACAAGGAAGAGAAAGTGCGAAGCAGTATTTGAAAGATAATATTCCGATTGCTGAAACGATTGAGAAAAAGGTTTTGGAGAATTACGGGTTAGTGGTTCCGGAAGAGAAGAAGGGGAACGCGACTGAGCTTTCTAAAGAAAAAAAACGATTAGATAAGAATGAGAAATGAAAGATGAAGAATGTCTGATATTTTAGTGCGTATTAAACGAGCTGTTTTGGCAGGGAATTTTCTGTTTAGTGAAAAAGCTCGATTAGAAATGGAAATTGAAGGTATTACAGAACTTGATGTCGCCGAATCAATTTTAAATGCAGTAGCTATTTATAAAAAACTTCGTTCGCAAAGCCCATTCCGTCAAAAATCCAAAGAATATCTCTATATTATCCAGAGCACAAACTTGGATGGACAGCTCATTTATTCTAAGGGTAAACTTGTAAAAGAGGCGGGAGAAGAAAACTATTATTTTTTAATCTCTTCAAAAAAAGCAATATAGAGAAAGTTTTTATGGTAAAAATTCATACTTGCCCATCCTGTGGAAGCAAAAAAATCAAGCATGTTCGTCGTAACTTAATCGGCAAAGTAATGAGTCATTCTTATACAGTTCCTAATTTAGATTTATATGAATGTTTAAGCTGTAAAGAAAAAATTTACGATCGAAGAGCGATGAAAAAAATAGAAGCTTATTCTCCAGCTTTTCATAAGGGGCAATTTGAAAAAAAATCAGAACTCTCGTCAGTTTCTGCAAAAGCTTTAACCTCTATCGCTAACCTTGCTGGAAAAACTCATTTTAAAAAAGACTATTCCTATAAAAAAAATCGCTAACTCTTCTTCCTTCTACCTTTATGAAAACAACAGAAATCCGTGAAAAATTCCTGAAATATTTCGAATCCAAAGGGCATCTCCGCGCCCGAAGCTCTTCTCTCATCCCCTCCAACGATCCAACCCTCTTTTTTACGAACGCCGGAATGGTTCAATTTAAAAACATATTTTTAGGATTAGAAAAACTCTCCTCTAAACGAGCAACGACAAGTCAAAAGTGCATGCGCGTTTCCGGAAAACATAATGATTTGGAAAATGTCGGAAGAACGCATCGTCATCACACCTTTTTTGAGATGCTCGGAAATTTTTCTTTCGGCGATTATTTCAAAAAAGAGGCGATTGAGTTTGCCTGGGAATTTTTAACCTCCGAGATGAAGATTGATCCAAAACGTTTATGGATTTCTGTGTTTCGGGAAGATGATGAAGCGGCAGAAATTTGGGAGAAAAAAATCAAAATCTCTCCTGACCGAATTGTTCGTCTGGGTGAAAAAGACAATTTTTGGAGTATGGGAGAAGAAGGACCTTGCGGACCTTGCACAGAGATTCATTATGATCATGGAGATAAAGTTGGATGTGGAAAGCCCGATTGTGGCGTTGGCTGCGATTGCGGACGATATATGGAGATCTGGAATCTCGTCTTCATGCAGTTCAATCGCCAGTTGAATGGCGAGATGACACCGCTCCCCAAACCGAGTGTGGATACCGGTATGGGGCTTGAACGACTTGCCTGTGTGGTTCAAAAAGTATTTTCCAATTACGACTCCGATCTTTTTACACCAATCATTCACGCGATCGAAAAAAAGGTAAATCATGTTTATGGAAAAGATGAAAAATCTGACATCTCGATTCGTGTTTTAGCCGATCATATCCGTGCGTCTGTTTTTCTGATCGGCGATGGAGTTCAACCAGCGAATGATGGACGCGGGTATGTTTTACGTCGAATCTTGCGAAGAGCGATGCGACATGGCTGGTTACTCGGAATGCGAGAACCGTTTTTTTATCAGCTGGCCGATATTGTGATTCAGGAAATGTCCCCCGCTTATCCTGAACTGAATAAACATAAAAATTTCATCTCCTCCGTCATCGAAGCAGAAGAAACCCGCTTTCTCGATACGCTCGAAAAGGGAATGGAGATCATCCAAAATGAAATCTCCAAAGAGAAAAAACAAAAAGGTTCTTGTCTCAAAGGAGAGCTGGTCTTTAAACTCTATGATACGTTTGGATTTCCGGTCGATCTGATTCAAACGATTGCCGAAGAAGAAAATTTTTCAGTTGATATGGAAGGATTTGAATCGGCGATGCTCGAACAGAAAGAGACCGCCCGACGAGCCTGGAAGGGATCTGGGCAAGATCGAGTCGCACAAGTTTATCAGGAACTCGCCCAAAAAATCTCTCCCACAGAATTTTTAGGGTACGAAACCCTAAAAACCGACTCCAAAGTAATTGCACTGATTCGAAACGGAGAAGTGGTTTCGGATGTTAAAGAGGGGGATGAAATCCAGCTTATTACCGAAAAAACCGCTTTCTACGGCGAATCGGGCGGGCAAGTCGGCGATAAAGGAATGATCAGCTCTTCGCATTTTAAAATGGAAGTCGAAGATACACAAAAACCGCTCGGAAATCTGATTGTTCATATTGGAAAAGTCTTAAAAGGAAGTTTGAAAACAAAAGAGAATGTTCATCTCGAAGTCAACGTTCATCACCGATCTCCCGTCCGTCTTAATCATACCGCCACTCATCTTCTGCATGCAGCGCTGAGAAAAATTTTGGGCGATCATGTAAGACAAGCTGGATCGCTGGTTGCACCGCACAGGCTTCGATTCGATTTCAGTCATTACGAACCGCTTTCCATCGATACTTTGGAGCAGATTGAATCGATGGTGAATGAAAAAATAAGAGAAGATATCGCGGTTGAAAAATCGGAGATGAGTTACGACGACGCAATGAAAACCGGTGCGATGGCGCTTTTTGGTGAAAAATATGGGGATAAAGTCCGTGTTCTCAAGGCAAGCGATTTTTCAGTCGAGCTTTGCGGTGGAACGCATGTCGATCGAACCGGTGAAATCGGTTTTTTCAAAATCACGCAAGAATCTTCTGTCGCCGCAGGAATTCGAAGAATTGAAGCGGTCACCGGAAATGATGCGGTTGCCTATACCCGAAAGATGGAAAGAGATCTTGATCATCTGGCACGACAGTTGAAAATTTCAGTCAATGATCTCCCCGAAAAAATTGATCGGATGATCGAACAGATAAAAAAGAATGAAAAAGAAATTGCACAACTCAAAAGCAAACTTCTCTCGGGAAATTCAAGCAAAGATTTTCTGCAATCGGTCAAAGAAAAAAATGGGGTTTCGTTTCTCGCCGTCAAATCGGAGGCCGACGACATCAAAAGTTTGAGAACTTTTGCCGATCAACTTCTCGGCAAATTGAACCAGGGAGTGCTTCTGGTCGGTGCCATCACCGAGGGAAAAGTCACCTTGATTGTGAAAGTCTCAAAAGATCTGACCGATCGTTTTAAAGCAGGGGATATCATCCAACCGCTCGCCAAAATGGTTGGAGGATCGGGAGGAGGTCGTCCCGATATGGCTCAAGCGGGAGGTTCGCTCGTTGATAAATTGGATGAAGCGCTTGCACGATTCTATGAATTGGTATAAATTATTCGGATACCCCTGCAAAAAAACATTCCTCGCATTCATTTAAGAAAGAGCCTTTCTTAACTTATGTCAGTTATCGACACCAAAGGTTTCAACAAGTGGCAGGATGAAATTCTGGTGATTGATCACAACCTCAACAATGAGGTCGATCCTTCCGATGAATTTATCGCGCTCAATATTCCCGGTCTCAGAAGAGAAACGAGAATCCCCTGGAATCATCCCCGATTTCAGGAGCTTCGTGGTGAATACCTTGCCTTCTTGAAAGCGGTTGAAGAAGAGGAAACACTCATCGAAAATTCTGACGCGCCTCGTCAAGAATAAATCAGGCAAAATTTCTTCCCTCAAAAGACCAATTCTTTGATAGGATTGTCTAACGGAATAAACGGCTGACATCGATTGATCACAACTTTCAACGTTTTTAGCCGATAATTCTACAAGAGCCTTCCAACCGTTCAGAGGGAGAAAGAATGAGAAAAAAATTTTTATTATTTTTCCTTGTTTTTGGGTTTGCCTGTTTTTCAAACAGTCGAATGCTTGCCGCGGAAACCAATCCTGTTTCTTCCAACAAACCCCAACAGATGATCAGCCAAATTTTTTCTGAACAGATTCTTACCGTTACAAAAGAGGGGGATGGACTGGTCGCCGGAACTCTCCGAACCGTGTTGATGCAGGCTTTGGGAATCAGACAAAACAATCCTTTCACAATTGTCACGATTAATTTTGATCCCTCCATAAAAAAAATCCGGATATCGAAGGGAAACCTGCCTCCGATTGACAAGGGATTGGTCACCATCGATTGCGGAGGAAAAGTCACATTCGATGGTTCACAAATCAGTCCTGCAGAACTGGAGCCGAATGAAAAAATCGCAGGGATCACTTTTCGTTCAAGCGGAAACATTTTAAAAGGATGTCGATTAATCGGATTTAAGGGAGCTGCTGTCGTTTTATCCGGAAATCGAAACCAGATTCGCGGAAATTCTTTTGGAGATTCACCCAAAACGGCCACTCAAACGATTGGAAATTCAAATGACGATTTTTCGAATAATGGGACAGCGATTTTAATTCTGGATGAATCGAGTGAAAATCTGATTGAGGTAAATGAATTCATTCATAATAGGCAGGAATCGATTGTCTTCAATTCGCAAAACGGCACCGGAAACCGAATTGCCGGAAACAGCTTCATCAATCATGGTCAGAAAGAGATTCAATCCAATCAGAACTCGAACCAGACTCCCAAGCTGATTCTTCGATCGATTGTGAAAGAGGGGGATGGATATCTTGTCTCCGGAACGCTGAACGAACCGAGTGAAATAGAACTTTTTATGGCGTATTCAGTCAACAGGGAAAACAAAATGACAACTATTGTCCCTCTTGTTCCTTTTGGAAAAGGGGATTTTAGTTTGAGCATCAAGAACAAGGGGTTTACTCCCGGAAGCACAAAAATATTCGCTCTCTCGACAGCGGCTGGACGAAACACCTCGGAGTTTTCAGATCCGGTATTGATTCCGATTGATCCACCAAAGACTGTTCTTCCACCCGATCCAACTCCCACGAAAGAAATCGTCAAGAACGATTTGAAAGAAACAGGATTGCTACAACCTCAAAATCAAACTCAGGAAAATGAGGAAAAGAAAATTTCAGCCTCCAATTATGCAAAACCGATTAATGAACGGGCCGGGTCAGCGCTGAGTGCCGATCCTTCTCAATCTCCTTCCGCCATCTCAACTCCTTCGATTACAACCAATGATCTTCCTCCCACGCCGGTTTATCAACCTCCGATCCCCTCTTTTGTAAAACCGCGGGAAACGACTGTCAATCTTTCGAGCAATCCCAAACGATCGGGCGTTTCAGATACACTCAAAGCCGACTCTCCATTTGAACCAGCAAATCCTCCGTGATAAATTTAACTGACCTCAGACAACCTGACTGTAGGGGCGCACGGCCTGCCTTGCGGCAAGGCGGGCCATGCGCCCCTACTTTAACAGTAAATGTCGAATTCCCTGAAGATAGGCAAAAACAATCTTCTCGCCAAAAAACAGATGAAAAACCGCGGCAATCGAAAGAAAAGGTCCATAGGGGATTTGAGATTTTAATTTCGCTCTTGAAAAAATCATGAGGGCAAATCCGATGAAGGATCCCAAAAATGAGGAATACAAAAATATGAAAAAAACCGCTTTCCATCCCAAAAAGGCTCCCAGCATTGCTGCCAGCTTGATATCTCCCATCCCGATCCCTTCCTGTTTCCGAATCAGCTCGTAGGTTTTGCTGATGAGATAGAGAAATCCTCCCCCCATCAGAATTCCTCCAATCGAATCAAAAAAATAGAAAAACGGCATCTGAAAATGGTGGAGTAAAAGATGAACCAAAACTCCAATCGCGATCGATGGAAGTGTGATCAGATCGGGAATCATCCAATACTTTAAATCAATCCACGAAACGATGATTAAAGGGGAAACAAAGGTAAAAAACCAAACGGCGGCAGGAAAAATAAAATGGAATTTCCAGACGAGCAAAACAGCCAAAACTCCGCTTAAAAGCTCAACGAGCGGATATTGCCAGGAAATTTTCTCATGACAGCTGGCGCATCGTCCACGAAGAAAAAGAAAACTTAAAATCGGGATGTTTTGATACCAAAGAACCGTTTCATGACAGGAACGGCAGAAGGATCGGGGAAAAGCAATCGACTCACCGAGAGGAATGCGAACAATGCAGACATTGAGAAAGGAGCCCCAAAGAATCCCAAAGATAAAACTGAAGAGATAAATCATGTTTTCAGGCATTCTTTTTTTTAGCATACTTCCAAAATAAAGAAAAAGTTTTGATTGCTTTAAAGAGGGGAGATATTCTAATAAATCTGGATCCTGTCTGCTTCGGCAGTTGGGAGACCGACAGAACAATCCCTCTCAAAAAAGGATGATTTTATGACAACCTCCAAGTCGCTGACTCCCGAAGAAGAATATTTTGCACGGGAAGAGCTGGCAAAAATCAGAAAACTGGCAGAAGAAAAAAGAAACAAAATTGCCCAAGACGATGCCAAACAGTTAAAAACGGTTCATTGGATGCATTGTGCCAAGTGTGGCCATGAACTTCACGAAGTTCTTTTTCGCGGAATTACCATCGACAAATGTTTTTCCTGTGGCGGTGTTTTTCTCGACAACGGAGAGCTGGAAAAACTGGCGGGAACAGAATCCCATTTTTTTGGATCGGTATTGAGTTTGTTTAAAACCTGAAGATGGTTGGGGGTCGGGAGTTAGGGGTTAGGAGTTTTGGATCAAAAAACCCCCGACCCCCAACCCCCGACTCCCAACTCAAAAACCATGGTCACCAAAGAAAACGTCATCAAAATTGCAAAACTATCAAAACTTGAAATTCATTCCGATGAACTCGAAAAATTTACCCACCAGATGAATAATATTTTAGATTTCATCAAAAAACTTGAACAGCTTGATACAACGCAGATTGAGCCGACTTCGCATGCGGTTTCGATCGAAACCGCCTTGCGAGAAGATCGAGTCATTGAAAACCAGATGCGTCATAAAGTTTTCGAAAATTCTCCCGATCATGAGGGAAATCTTTTTAAAGTTCCAAAGGTACTCTAAATGCAACTTCACCCACTGACAATTTTTCAACTCCATCAAAAAATAAAAAACAGGGAGATCAGTTCAGAAGAGGCCGCCAAAGCGCAGCTCGACTGGATCAAAAAGATCGAGCCGAAAATAGAATCTTATATCACTCTCTGCGAAAATGAGGCGCTATCCGCCGCCCGGAAAATCGACTCTGAAATCCAGAAAGGGAGAGAAATAAAACCGCTCACCGGCATTCCGTTTGCCCTCAAAGATATTTTTATTACCGAAGGAATTCGAACGACCTGCGGATCAAAAATCCTCGAAAACTATATTCCTCCGTATAACGGAACCGCGGTTCAAAAACTTCTGGATGATGGAATTGTCCCGCTTGGTAAACTCAATATGGATGAGTTTGCGATGGGTTCTTCGACCGAAACTTCTTATTTCAAAAAAACCAGAAACCCGTGGGATTTGGAGAGAACTCCCGGCGGATCAAGTGGTGGAAGCTCTGCCGCCGTCGCAGCCGATCTCACCTTCGGAACCCTCGGAACCGATACCGGTGGATCGATCCGCCAGCCGGCAGCACTTTGTTCCATTGTCGGACTGAAGCCGACTTATGGTCGGGTTTCGCGATATGGAGTGATCGCCTTCGCCTCTTCGCTTGATCAGGTTGGGCCGATGGCCAAAGATGTAAAGGATGCAGCCATCATTTTGAATTCGGTGGCGGGATACGATCCGAAAGATTCCACTTCCGTCAACCTGCCAACTCCTGATTATACAAAATCGCTGACCGGTGAAGTGAAGGGGATGAGAATCGGAATTCCAAAAGAATATTTTATCTCCGGAATCGATCCGGAAATCCAATCTGCCGTCAAAGAAGCGATCAAGACCTATGAAAAACTGGGGGCGATTTGCGAAGAGGTTTCGTTGCCTCATACCGATTATGCCGTTCCGACCTATTATATTATTGCTCCGGCTGAAGCGAGTTCAAACCTCGCCCGATATGATGGAGTGAGGTTTGGCCATCGATCGAAAGAGGCAAAAGAGTTGAATGAAATGTACACCCAAAGCCGAACCGAAGGTTTTGGAGATGAAGTCAAACGACGAATTATGCTCGGAACCTATGTTTTATCTGCAGGATATTATGACGCCTATTATATCAAAGCCCAAAAAGTTCGAACCCTGATTCGCCATGATTTTGAAGAGGCATTCAAAAAATTTGATCTCCTGCTCACCCCTGTGACTCCAACGCCTCCCTTTAAATTGGGGGAACATTCGGAAGATCCACTTCAAATGTATCTTTCCGATATTTTCACCATCAACGTCAACTTAGCCGGGCTTCCGGGAATGAGTCTTCCATGCGGATTTACCAAAAGCGGTCTTCCGATCGGAATGCAGCTGATCGCGAAAGGTTTTCAGGAAGAAAAAATTTTTCAGGCAGCATTTGCCTACGAACAAAATACAGAATGGCATAAGAAAAAACCAAAACTTCTCTGATAAGACTGTTTTGATTCATTGAAAAAATGTGATGGAAAAAATCAGAAAACAAATAGGAAAAATCATCAAGGAAGATTGTTTGAAAAGGCTTTATGAGTTAAACGAGTTTTTGAAAACGCTCAAACTAGTTCCAAAATATGAACCCAACATCAAACCCATTCGAAGAACTGTTGGTAGGTCTCACAAAAGCGGGAGTTAAATTCATTACCGTGGGAGGGCTTGCTTGTGCATTTAATAACTATGTTCGTGTGACAGAAGATGTCGATATATTAATCTTGAGAAACAAAGAGAATATTCAAACTCTTCTCAAATTCTTTTCCGGTTATGGTGAAGGATTTGGTGCTGAACTTGAAGAGTCGGATTTTCAGGATGAAGAGGGGGCGATTCGGGTGATTGAAGTTTTTCCGATTGATATCTTTACCGTCATGGGTGGTCATCATTATGAAGATTTGAAAAAAATGTCTGAAAAAATCAAAATACAGGAAACAGAAATTTCTTACTTAAATAAAGATGGGCTTATTCTTCTAAAGAAAGATTCTGTTCGAGAAAAAGATCGACTCGATGTCATTCAACTCAATTTTTTAAAGCAGGAAAAATCATGACTAATTTTGAACCGGTCATCGGACTCGAAGTCCACGCACAACTTTTAACCGAATCCAAACTGTTTTGTGGATGTTCCACGAAGTTTGGTGCTGCTCCCAATGAGCATACCTGTCCTCTCTGTTTGGCTCTGCCAGGAGTTTTGCCAGTCCTAAATAAAAAGGCAGTTGATTTTGCTATTCTTACTGGACTCGCCTGTCACTGCACCATCAACGAAAAAAGCGTCTTTGCGCGAAAGAATTATTTTTACCCCGATCTTCCGAAAGGATATCAGATTTCCCAATATGAGCTCCCAGTCTGTCTCGGAGGATATATCGATATTGAAATCGACGGAGAAAAAAGAAAAATTGGCTTAACCCGAATTCATATGGAAGAAGATGCCGGAAAATCTCTGCATGATTATGGAGACGATGCCTACAGCCATATCGATCTGAATCGGGCGGGAACTCCACTTTTGGAAATCGTAAGCGAACCGGAAATCCGCAACTCCAAAGAGGCGGGGGCTTATCTCCGAAGACTGAGAGAAACTCTCGTTTATCTCGGAGTCTGTGACGGAAATATGGAAGAAGGTTCGTTCCGCTGCGATGCCAACGTTTCGATTCGTCCGATCGGCCAGGAAAAATTTGGAACCAAAGTCGAATTGAAAAATATCAACTCCTTCAAATTTGTTGAAAAAGCGATTGAATATGAAATCGCACGACAAGAGTCCGTCCTAAATGATGGCGGACAAATTATTCAGGAAACCCGGCTTTGGGATAGTGCCAAAAATGTGACCGAATCGATGCGTTCGAAAGAAGAAGCGCATGACTATCGCTACTTTCCGGATCCTGATCTTCTGCCACTCCTCATCAAAAAAGATTGGATTGAAAAAATCCGAAAAGAGATGCCAGAACTTGCGCATGAAAAAGCGGCACGATTTGTCAAAGAATATGAAATCCCCGAATATGATGCCAATGTTCTCACCGCTGAAAAACAGGTGGCCGAATATTTTGAAATCGCCGTCAAAATCAGTGGAGATGCGAAAAAGAGCAGTAACATCATCATGACCGAGCTTTTGGGATTGGTCGCCAAAGGGGAAAAGCCGTTCGAAAATATTCCAGCCGAAGAGCTTGGAAAAGCGATTGCCGCCTCTCTCAAGGGAACAATCAGCAGTAAAATGCTCAAAGAAGTCATCCTCGAAATGCATACCAAAAAAGAATCAGCTGATTCTGTCGTTTCAAGAATGGGTACCCAACTTTCAGACAGCTCTGCCATTGAAGCGATCATTGACAAAGTGATTGCAGACAACCCGGAGAATCTTGCGCAATACAAATCCGGGAAAGAGAAGTTGTTCGGATTTTTCGTCGGACAGGTGATGAAGGAATCCAAAGGAAAAGCAAATCCCCAGGTTGTTAATGATCTGCTGAAAAAGAAGCTTTCAAGTGCATGATTTTATCTGTTTTTTAATTCATTCGAAAAAGCCCTTGATGCGCAGATCGAGAATAGAATAGCAGATAATAATGAATGAAAGACTCCTGATGAACTTTAAAACTATCGAATGGAAAAACAATAAAGTCATTCTGATCGATCAAAGAAAACTTCCACGAGAAGAAATTTATCTGGAATATTCCAACTACCTTTCTTTGGCCGAGGCAATCAGGGAGATGGTGGTTCGAGGCGCGCCCGCAATCGGGGTTGCCGCTTCCATGGCAGTCGCTCTAGGCGCGTTGGAGATTGAGGCCAAAAACTATCCCGACTTTGTAGAACAGATGAATCAGATTTGCGAAACGATTGTCAAAACGCGGCCGACCGCGGTGAATCTCCCTTGGGCCGTTTCCCGGATGAGAAAAGTCTATCTCGACACCGAAGACACCTCGCTCGATTCCCTCAAGAATGCATTGGTAAAAGAAGCTGAAGAAATTTTTCATGAAGATGTTTTGCTCTGCAAACAGATTGGTGTTCATGGCGCTCAATTGATAGAAGATGGGGATCTGATTCTGACTCATTGCAACGCAGGGGCGCTCGCGACTGCCGGACAAGGAACCGCTCTCAGCCCGATTTACGAGGCAAAAAATCAGGGAAAAAAAGTTCACGTTTATGCCGACGAAACCCGTCCATTTCTTCAGGGAGCGAGATTGACCGCCTGGGAGTTGCAGCGAAATGGAGTCGAGGTCACGCTGATCCCCGATGTCGCCGCTGCCAGCCTGATGCGAGAAGGATTCATTAAAAAAGTAATCGTCGGGGCTGATCGAATTGTTTCGAACGGAGATTTCGCCAATAAAATTGGAACCTATTCGGTTGCACTCGCTGCCTATCGCCATCAAATCCCTTTCTATGTTGCCGCCCCATTTTCAACCATTGACTGGGAACTGGATCACGGTTCAAAAATTCCGATTGAAGAAAGACCGATCAGCGAAGTGGTAAATTTCTTCCAACAGCAGACCGCACCCGAAGGAATCAAAGTCAGAAATCCGGCCTTTGACATGACTCCGCATGAATTGGTCACCGGAATCATTACAGAAAAGGGAATTGTAAAATCCCCCTTGAGTGAAGAGTTAAAAAAATTATATCAGAAATGATAGAGTTAGGGGTCGGGAGTTAGGGGTCGGGAGTTAGGGATTAAAATAAAAAAGCCCCCGACCCCCGACTCCTAACCCCCCACTATTATCCACATGGCAAAAGTTCAAAAAGTCTCAAAAATCTGGCTCGACGGAAAAATGGTCAATTGGGAAGATGCGAATGTTCATATTCTTACCCATACGCTTCATTACGGATTGGGGGTTTTTGAGGGAATTCGCTGCTATGAATGTGAAGATGGAAAATCGGCCATTTTCAGACTCGAAGAACATATCGACCGACTTTACGACTCTGCTCATATTTTGTTGATGAATATTCCTTTTCCCAAAGATGAAATCGTCGAGGCATGCAAAGAGATCTTTCGAGTCAACCAACTGAAAGCGGGCTATCTACGCCCACTCGTTTTTTTGGGGGATGGCGAGATGGGGCTCTATGCCAGCGGTAATCCGGTTCGGGTCGCTGTCGTCGCCTGGCCTTGGGGAACTTATCTCGGAGAAGAAGGATTGAAAAACGGAATTCGTGTCAAAACCTCCAGCTTCACCCGTCATCATGTGAACGCGATGATGACGAAATCGAAAGCGGTTGGAAACTATGTCAACTCAATCCTCGCCAAACGAGAAGCGATGCTTGCAGGGTATGAAGAAACGATTATGCTCGATCCTCAAGGATATGTCGCTGAAGCAAGCGGTGAAAATATTTTCGTGGTAAGAAAAGGGAAAATCAAAACTCCTCCCATCACCAATGCACTTGAGGGGATTACACGTCATACCATCCTTCAACTGTTGGCAGATGAAGGAATGAAAGTAGAAGAGGCGGTGATGACTCGTGATGAATTGTATATTGCTGATGAGATTTTCTTAACCGGAACAGCGGCTGAAATCACGCCAGTGAGAGAATTAGATCATAGAAAAATAGGACCTGGAAAACCAGGTCCTATCACTCAAAAAGTTCAATCCCTATTCTTTGATTTGGTGAAAGGGAAAAACAAGAAACATCGGGGCTGGTTGAGTTTTATATAATAAACACTCGCTATACTTCAATCTTCAAGGATTAAAAGAAAAATGATTTTCTACCTTACTAAGTTGTTGCCCTGAACTAGCTGAACTGTACCAGCAATTAAAAATGGAACCGACACTCCCATAACTGTAATTCCTGTGATTCCCAGTTTGCTCTCGGACAAATTCTTGTCTGTCAATGCCCCAGCCAACAATACCCCTAGCCCAGCCACCAGCAATCCGCCACCGACACCTAACAAAATCTTTCCGTTTCGTTTTTTTATTAGACTCGCTTGATATTTTGCTGGGTCTAATTCAAAGTTCCTTGCAGTAACACTCCCTGAAGAAGGATCTGACCTTGGAAGATTTAAATCCAATAAACCTGGACCAGTGCCTCCACCGCCTCCAGAAGTTTCTTCTGAGCCTACATCTTGTGGTGCTCTAGAAAGCGGTTGCCCCACTCCATTCAAAGCCAACGCATCCGCTGGAAGCAAATGGTATTCTGGAGTTCGGACAACACCTGCCAATCTTAAACCTGCATCACTTGGATTTCCCATGAGTATTCTCCTTTGATTATTTCTGCGAAAACTTTTGATGATAGATAATTTTCTATCTGCTCATTAAACCCCTCTCTTCAAGTTTACGCAAAAGAGTTATGAATTAATTGCTCGTTAAATTTTTTCCAAATTGGCTTTTATCAATTCTTAAATAAATATGATCTTGGATCCAATGTTGATCCCAAAACTCGATCGGATTGGTTTGCACCCCCTGAACCATTATCGAGAAATGAAGATGATCTCCCCCTGCCAAACCGGTTGTACCTGTATTTCCCAACTTCTGCCCCCGGGAAATTTCATCTCCCAACTTCACATCGATCGAACTGAGATGACCGTAGAGAGTCGTCAAACCATAGCCATGATCGACCACAACCGTATTTCCATAAATGCCCAAATAACCTGCGTATAAGATTTTACCTGCGCCAGCCGCGGTGACAGGATTTTTTTCGACGGTTGCCAAATCAAATCCGAGATGAACCTGTTGATCGATTTTTGCCCCCTGATAAACATAGGTTCGATAATCAGCAAAACTCCCTTCGACCGCAGCGTTTCCAAGCGGTTTAAAAGCATCTTTCCAGTAAAATTTTTGCTCAGACTTTTTTCCCAAATCGATCAGATCTTTTGCGTTTTTCTGACGTAATTCCCTATTTACTAAAATAAAATTCTTCAGATTATCTCCCGTGCTTTTCATGTTCGGTGTATTGGAGATGATATCTGCCACTTTCGTCTGTATAAAGTTATCGTCAATATTCAATTCTCGTTGCCTGAATTCTTTGGAAAAAAATTTCGCAGGGGTTAACAGGGCGGAGGATTGATTTCCCGCCTTGTCCATCGCCAAAATCTCTATTTTCGTATTGGGTGCCAACTCATACGAATAAACAAACAAAACAAAATGATCTCCGCTCGTTGGATCAGAACCCGGGTTTTTAAAACCGGAAAAATAATAGGGACCTATCTTGGCGCCGGACCAAACCGTATCGGGGGAAACCTTGTAGGTCGCCAGCTCACTTCCCCCTTGGTTGATATAATGCTGACTCGAAGTGATTTGAATATTGGGCGGGGTAAAATCAAGATTTACATTTTTAGTCAAGGTTGTTTTTCTTTTTCGGAGTGAACAATCTTGGGCCAGCACCTGAAGATCCGCTGTCCCATCTATCAGATTTAAACTGTTTAAATCTTGGTTCGGAAAGGAAAGATTAACCCCTTTTTCAATCGTTTCTTCAGTCGGCTTTTCTTTTGATCGGACGGAGTGATATTCGCCCAAAACCACTTCATCCCCATTTTGCCTTAAAATGGCTCTCGCTTCACAAATACTGTTCTTTTTATTTTGGATATGGATATGAAAAGCCGGTTTTTTTCCGAGATTCAACTCTTTTGCAAGATCGAGCTCTTTGTTCTCCTGATTTGTCTGAAAAGAAACCTTTGGCAAACTTCCCAAAATATCCACGTGAATGACGGTTCGAACCAGGAAAATGAGTCCCATCAGTAAAACCAAAACTGTAATCCTAAAACCCCAGATTTTAGATGAATTATCATTCGAAAATTTTCTTTTCATGAATTTTCTCCAGGATGAAAAAATGATTGTAATATGTTTGAAACCTGATTCAAATGAATTTTCCGGCTTAATAGAAAATACCTAAAATTTTAATATGGGCTCATCATCTAAAAAAAAACTTTGTGGCAAAAAATTGTTTTTTTACCTTCTTTGGTTTTGGACAATGCTGCTCATCCCGTTTTTTTCAGCCAAGTTTTATTTGGAACTCACCCATACGCTGGAAAATAATCGTCATTGGAAATCTTCCAAGATGAGTTTATCGAAAGCGGTAAGCGGAGCTGTCGCTTTTTATATTACCCCGACCGCCCTCTTTCAAAACCGGCTCTCTCTGGATAAATGGTTGGGTTATCAGGAAATTTTTTATCAAAAGGCTATCGATCCAAAACAGATTGATTTTGACTTTACTCTTGCTTCCGGATCTTATTTCTCATTTCTTTTCCAGACAAATCCCCAACAACTTTCCGGAATAAGATTTAGCCGAAACCCTTCCTATCCAAGCGGATATTTTAATGCAACTCCTGAAGGCAAATTTCTCAAAAAGGAGAATTTGAATCTGGAGAATCTAAAAGAAGAAAATCATCTTCAGGTTTTGTTCGCCAAGAATGAGCTGTCTTTTTATCTGAATGGAAAACAGATCGATTCAATCCGAGAAAAAACAGATTCCCCCTTTTTGATCGGTTTTCGGGGAGGAGCATTTCCCACTTCTGTCGCCCATATCAAAATTCTGCTGAAAAACGGCTCTGGGAGAATTTTGGAAAATTTTGAAAACAGACGAGGGATGACAAAACCTTTTCTCATCCTGTTGTCAGCTCTCTGCTTCATCAATTTCTGTCTTTATCTCCTAAAAAGATGGCTGAAAATTTCAAAAGAAAAGCTGTTTTACTTTGCCTTCAATTTTTATTTCTCCACTTTAATAACCGTTCTTTTTCTATTCACGGCACAAACGACATTTCTTGGAGAAAATTATTACTTTTCGAGAATTTACTTCAAAACCATTGCGTTCCTGTATGATTACAAAACCTCCATCGAAACCAAAACGGAAGTCATGAATCGTTTAAGAAAAGAATACCCTTTGGGTAAACCTACTGATTTTTATCGAGTACTTTTCGTTGGAAGTTCCCAAACTTGGGGTGCGGGATCGCTTCATCCCGAAGACCCATTCGTCAAAAAATTAGAAGATCGATTTAACCATGAATCGAATGGAAATATTTCTTATGAATTCATCAACTCAGGAATTTCGGGAGAAAGAGTTGCGAGACTTTTAAAACCGTATTCAGAAGAATGGATTCGTTGGAATCCCAAAATAGTTTTGATCAATTTATCGAATAACGATACCGACACTGAAAAATTTGCAGAATATCTGCCGAAATTTGTCCAGCTCAACGAATTAAAAAAAATCAAAACTATTCTTATTTTAGAAGCGAATTCTATCGAACAAACGCGTGATTTTCTGGCAACTAATCACCAAACAATGAAAAAAGTTGCAGCCGAATATCATTTGCCGGTGATTGATCTGCATCAATGCCTTCTTGAAAAGTATGACAGCGGATTTCTCTGGTGGGATTTCGTTCATCCAACTTCTTATGGACATGCGCTGGCTGCTGATTGTATCTATCCAACCCTTCATGACGTTATCGAAAAAGAACAACAGAAAAAGTAAAACCAAAATCGTCACTGTTTTTGTTTCGCCCAAAAATCTCGATTTGGGATTGGGAATTCTTTACCAGTTCGGATTTTCCACCGTTGAGCAGAAAAATATCTGGAATAAAATCCAGCTCACTTTTTCGGTTTCTTCCGTGAAAGAAATTCAATCGTTGAAAAAAATCTCAGATTCCAAAACAAAAGATAACCATGAGAAAATCTTCCAGAATTTAAAAGTCAAAACAGAAAAAAACAGATCGTGGGTCAACGAATATCATCAATATCTCAAACCGTTCTGTTTTGTTTCGGTGAAAAAACCTGAAGGTTCGATCTGGATTGATCCACGAATCAAAAAAAGTTCTCACAAAAATTCAAACATAATTTATCTAGAACCCGGTCTCGCTTTTGGAACTGGAACGCATCCGACCACCCAAACTTCTGCAGACCTTTTAGCCGAGACGATTTTGAAAAATAAAAAAATCGATTTATTAGATTTGGGTTCTGGCTCCGGAATTCTCGCTATGGTTGCAGCGAAACTCGGAGTGAAATCGATTCATGCGATCGACAATGACCCCGAAGCAATCGAAGTAGCAAAAAAGAATTTTATCCGAAATGGAATTAAAAATATTGTTCTTAAAACCTCGCTGATAAAAGTAAAAATAAAATTCGATCTGATCGTCGCAAACATTCTGCTTCCAACTTTACTCGAATTAAAACCTAAAATACTTTCGCATTTAAAAACGGGTGGATTTTTGATTCTGAGCGGGCTGATCTACAAAGACAAAAAAGATTTATTGAAAGGATATTTCGATCTGAAATTAATCAAACAAAAAAACAGAAAAGGATGGTCGGCGTTTTTATTCAGGAAGGAATGATGAAAACTTTTTCTCTCCATTCCGGAAGAAAAGTACAGCTGTGGTCCTCTAAACGCGGGATCCAACTTTTTTAGAATCTGAATTTTTATCTAATTTTTTATCCGAAGTTTTTTCTGGCTCATTTTCTTTGTCTCTCACACTATCGAGCGTGCTCTGAAAAGCCATTTTGGTTTTCATCTTCTTTTTTCCAGAAGGAGAAGAGGGCTCTTCGGCCGTAACCCCTTTGGTAGAATTAACCATATCGCGATATTTGACCGACCAGTGACTTTCTGAATTTGCCATAAAACCTCCCTACTTTGGATTATCGGCTTAAAGGGAAGGTAAAGTTGTGGAATAGCTCCCCGAGAGGTGAGCTGATTTGTCAAGTAATTTCATATAGATGGATTGTTCTGTTTGAAAGGGGTCGTTCAGAGCCTTCGTCTGCTTCTCAGCCATCCCAGATAAGTGAAACAACTGAGCCAAAAAGTAAAAAGCGGCAGGTTTGGCGATTTAAGAGAAAAAAAATTGTATCCGCCGTACAAAAAACAGGAAACAAAAAGAATAATTCCCAAAAATTTGTAAAACATATTCTGGACCTTTACTAATGAAGTTGATCTGGATTTAGTTTTTTTCTTCGATATTTGAACGTTTTTACGTTCGATTCTTCCTTCTCTTCTGAATGTTCCGTCTCAAGGTTTTCTTCGCTTTCCTGAATTTGATGGTTTTTCAAAACCACAGGGGAAGCGACTCTTTTCGGGAGGGACAAAAAACTGTATTCACTTTTGGCCGGATGAGCCCGAATAGAACCTTGGGAAACATAGGCTCCACCGCAACTTAAGAGATGTCCTGACTGGTTGAGAGTATTCAAATCCTTCTTCGTCTGATGGAGCCCATCTTGCGCGATTTTGCCACACTGCTCTTCGCTGTATCTCCGGATCGCCATATAGATTGAATACCAAGCAATTGCTGTACCAATGATTTTTTATGGCGGATGAAAAGGGTGAATCTGAAAAATTCTTTAGTTTTCAAATTGTTAAAGATTGGCAAATGAAATACAAAAAACCGATCTAAAATTAAGAGGTGTCAAAAAGAGTCGGGAAATTGACAAGCCGCGGGTAAATAAAGACCAATCGATGATTCAAAGGTTTGTCGGCAAAAAAAGAGGTAAAGCCGATGAACCCAAATTCATGGACCGGGGGTTGACGGATGAAAAGACGGATTCTTTTGATTGAAATTCGTTGGATAAGTCTGATAGGGAATTTGATCCTCTTTTAGCGGGATAAACTTCTATGTCAAAACCAGATTTCCAAAAAGCCAAAAAACAGTGGGAAGAAACAATCCTCTCCAAATCGCTCGCGAAAGACAAAGAGTTCAAGGAGAAGTTTGAAACCTCTTCCGGGATTGAGTTGGAGCGAGTGTATTATCCAAAAGATCCCGATCAGGAATATCTTGAGAATGAAGGATTTCCGGGCAGCTATCCCTTTACACGCGGTGTGCAGCCGACGATGTATCGCGGTCGTCACTGGACGATGCGGATGTACGCAGGTTTCGGAACCGCCGAAGAATCGAACGAACGATACCGTTATCTGATTGCGAATGGGGGGACCGGATTATCTGTCGCCTTCGACCTCCCGACCCAAATGGGTTTTGATAGCGATTCTCCTCGGGCTCGCGGAGAGGTTGGCAAATCGGGGGTCGCCATCGACTCCCTAGAGGATATGGAGGTTCTCTTTCAAGGAATTCCTCTCGATAAAGTCAGCACCTCGATGACGATCAACTCGACCGCGTCCATTCTCTTAGCACTTTATATGGCGGTTGCAGAAAAGCAGGGGGTTTCATCCGGTAAAATCAGTGGAACAATCCAGAATGACTTATTGAAAGAGTATATCGCCCGCGGAACCTATATTTATCCGCCTCAGGCGTCGATGCGTATTATCACCGATATCTTTGCCTTCTGCAAAGATCAGGTTCCGAAATGGAATACGATTTCGATCAGCGGTTATCATATCCGCGAAGCAGGCTCTACAGCGGTTCAGGAGGTTGCTTTTACGCTGGCAAACGGGCTCGCATACGTGAAAGCGGCGGTTGACAAAGGTTTGCAGGTCGATGATTTTGCCTCTCGACTTTCATTCTTCTTCAATTCCCACAATAATTTTCTCGAAGAGGTCGCCAAGTTCAGGGCGGCTCGGCGTTTGTGGGCAAGATTGATGAAAGAGCGTTTCAGGGCGAGTGACCGGAGTTGTATGCTCCGCTTTCATACGCAAACTGGAGGTTCTACGCTGACTGCCCAACAGATTGACAACAACGGAATTCGGGTCGCCTATCAGGCGATGTCTGCCGTTTTCGGAGGAACGCAAAGTCTTCACACGAATGGACGGGATGAGGCGTTGGCGCTTCCGACCGAGGCATCTGCCATCCTGGCTCTCCGAACGCAGCAGGTTTTGGCCTACGAAACCGGAATTACTGAAACGGTTGATCCTTTTGCTGGATCTTATGTCGTAGAATCTCTCACCGATGAAATCGAAAAACGGGCTTTGGAATATATTGAAAAAATTGATCAGTTGGGTGGAGCGGTAAAAGCGATTGAGCTTGGTTTTCAGCAGCGAGAAATCCAGGAAGCAGCTTATCAATATCAAAAGGCGATTGAAGAAGAAAAAATGATTATTGTTGGAGTGAATAAATTTCAAATGAAGGAAGCGGCAGTGACCGAAATTTTACGGGTGAATCCGGCCTTAGAAACCGGTCAAAAGAATCGGTTAAAAGCGCTGCGAGAAAAACGAGATAATTTGAAAGTTTCTGATGCACGGAAAAAATTAGCCGAAGCGGCGAAAGGAACCGAGAATTTGATGCCGAAGATTTTGGATGCGGTGAAATGTTATACGACGTTGGGGGAGATTAGCGATACTTTGCGAGAAGTATTTGGATTGTATCAGGAGAAGGTGGTTATCTGATTGCGTTATGCGAGTTGCCTTAAACTCAGAGAGAAAAATGAGAAATGTCTCTTATAACCCAAAAGATGTTTTCTATTGCAGTTATTGCTCCTCTTGAAGAACCGCTGACCTATTCTGTTTCTCCTGAATTGTATGAACATATCCAGCCGGGTCAACGGGTTTTAGTTCCACTCGGTCGAAGAAAAGCGATTGGAATTATCCTCAAAGAAGAAAAAAATATTTCTTCTTCCATTCAACTCAAATCGATCGAAAAAATTCTGCAAGAAGAACCGATGTTTACCTCTTCTCAACTTCAGCTGATTCAATGGGCGTCCGATTATTATCTGATTCCGATTGGAGAGATGTTTCGGGTGGCGCTTCCCTCGCTTTTGACTAGTTCGAAAGAGAAGAAAATTCGAAAAGTAAAAGTGGAGAAAGAAAAAAAGAAAAAATATTTTGAAGAGTTTCAAAAAAATAAATTTTCTTTGTCAGAAGAGCAGCAGAAAATTGCGGATATCATTTACAACTCTTCTCAAGAAAAAGGATTTGGAGTTCATCTCATCCACGGAATTACCGGTTCTGGTAAAACTGAAATCTATTTTGAAATCCTGAAAAAAATTATCGACCAAAACAAACAGGCGATCTGTCTCGTTCCCGAAATTTCTCTGACTCCACAAAGTTTGGAACGTTATCAAAATCATTTTGGAGAAAAAGTTCAAATTTATCACTCGGGATTAAATCCAACCGAACGATTAAAAATTTGGGAACAATGTCAAAGAGGAGAATTTTCGATTCTTCTCGGAACCCGTTCGGCACTTTTTGCCCCATTTAAAAATTTGGGAATCATCATTATCGATGAAGAGCAGGATTCTTCCTACAAACAGGAAGAACGGGCAAGATATCATGCGCGTGATTTGGCGATTGTTCGGGCGAAGATCGAGAATATTCCGATTCTATTGGGTTCTGCCACTCCTTCCGTAGAATCGTATTCAAAGGCGAAAGAGGGGAAATTTTTTTACTATCTGCTCCAAAATCGTTTTGGATCTGCGTTGTTGCCGAAGATTCAATTGATTGATTTGAAACAGGAGAAAGAAAAACATTATTTGGAATCGAAAGACAAAAAAGAGTTTTCACTGCTTTCTTCTCCCTTGCTCAAAGCGATTGGTGAGAATTTGATGAGAAAAGAGCAAACACTTCTTTTCTTGAACCGACGCGGATTTTCCCATTTTATTTTATGTCGCGACTGTGGCGATACAATGGTCTGTCCAAATTGCGATATCACACTGACTTATCATCAAAAGAAACAATTATTAGTTTGCCATTATTGTGATCATCATGAGAAACCGCCAGCGATTTGTAAAACCTGTCAGAGCGCAGATCTTTTTCCGATTGGAACCGGAACTGAGAAAATAGAAATTGAATTGAAAGAAAAGTTTCCTGAGGCGAAAATTTTGAGAATGGATCGGGATACCACCTCCAAAAAAGAGTCTTATGAAAAAATCCTTAAAAAATTTAAAGATCGGGAAATTGATATTCTGATCGGAACCCAAATGGTGGCGAAAGGGCATGATTATCCTTATCTGACTCTCGTCGGTATTCTGTTTGCCGATGCGGCACTTCATCATCCCGATTTCAGATCGAACGAAAAAACATTCCAACTCATTACTCAAGTTGCGGGAAGAGCTGGAAGAGCGGATCTTTCAGGAGAGGTTCTTTTGCAAACCTATGCCCCTGAGCATTCGGCGATTCTTTGGGCCAGCCGGTATGAATCAGAAAAGTTTTATCAGGATGAGATTCAAAATCGGCAAGAGCTTTCTTATCCCCCCTTTACCCGATTGATTCTTTTCAGGATTCAGGGAACCCAAAAAGAAAAAGTAAAAAAAGGGATTGGGAAACTTCGGGAAATTCTCGAATCGCTCAAGGAAAACCAGCATTTGAAAATGGATATTTTGGGACCTTCTTCATGCCTCGTTGAAAGGGTAAGAAATTATTATCGTTGGCAAATCCTGATTAAAACGCCAATTCATCAGATTTTCCAAAAGATCATCAAACATCAGATTGTTCGATCCCGCTCCCAATGGCTTGAAAATGGGCTTCGGCTGGTAGTAGAGGTTGATCCAATTCAGGTAATTTGATATGAATAATAGATCTCTTGCGTAAATCCAAATGGATGGTTCGACTACGCTCACCATGTCCCACTTTTACCCAATTGGGACACCCTGAG